>JAGWSE010000094.1 GCA_028869395.1 Alphaproteobacteria bacterium
GCCACCGTCGCCTGGTCGGCGATCGCCACCCTGGCGCTCGTTTTCATCGTCGAGAAGACCGTGGGTCTGCGCGCCCGCGATGAGGCGATCGAGGAAGGCCTCGACATGTCCGCGCACGGCGAGCGGGCCTGGAACCCCTAGCAGGCTGTTGAAGAAGTCCAACGGCGAGCGATGAAGTTCGCTTCATCGCCGCCGTCTCGGCAGATTTGGCCTTTCAGGGATCCGTCGGGCTGGATTTCCACCCAGCCGTCGCCTTCGACCTCATCCATCTCGTCGTTGCCGGTCCATTCGAAGGCAACGGCGTCGGTCTCCCCGCCGCCGTAGATCTGGCCGGTGACACACCCGAAGGCGAACTCGCCGGAGCCGTCGGGGGCGAAGAGGATGTAGGCGGGCTCCATCATGTCGGGATAGTCCTCGACGTAGTCGGGCATCTCGACGATCCGCCACTTGCCCCGGACGCTCATGCCGCTGTGGCCAGGAGCTTGGGCAGGCGGATCAGGTTGTAGGCGGCTAGGCTGAGGGTGAAGACCGCCTCGACCCTGCGCCGTCCTCGGAGCTTCACCTTCGCCAGGCCGGCGGAGCTCTTGGCCCAGCCGAACACCTCCTCGATGCGCTTGCGGCAGCGCTGGCTGATCGCATAGCCGGGGTGGCGGGTGGTGCGCCGGTCGACGGCGCTCGAGCGCGGGCTGCTCACCTGGGCGGTCGAGCGGATATGACCATCGATGGCCACATGCGGCGTGACCCGCCGCCGGCGCAGCTCTTCGACGAAGCCGCGCACGTCATAGCCCTTGTCGCCGCCCAGGGTGATCCGCCGGCGACCCTCGCGACGGTCCAGCATCTGCAGCGCCGCCTCGCGCTCGGCGAAGCCGGTGGCCTGAGTGAGGACGCCGTCGACCGCCAGCCCATGGCGGTTCTCCATCAACGCATGTCCGATGTAGCAGAGCTTGGCCGGTTGCCCGCCCTTCTTGTAGAGCCGCGCTTCCGGATCGGTGGTGCTCTGGTGCGTCTCGTTGGAGCGCTTCTCCTTGTGGAAGCCGCGCTCGGCGTTGCGGCCCGGTCCTTCGGGATCGTTGTCGGAGCCGTCCTTGCGGCGGAAGCTCTTCAGCGAGGCCCATGCCTCGATCAGCGTGCCGTCGACCGAGAAGTGGTCTGAGGAGATCAGCCGCTTCACCCTCGGCTGCGCCAGCACCGCGCGCAGGAACTTGGCGGCGATCTCGCCGTCCAGCAGCCGGTCCCGGTTCTTGGTGAAGCTGGAATGATCCCACGCCGGATCGTCCACCCCCAGCCCCACGAACCAGCGGAACAAGAGATCGAACTCCATCCGCTCCATCAGCTGCCGCTCCGAGCGGATGCCGTAGAACGCCTGCAGCAGCATCGCCCGCAACAGCCGCTCCGGCGGGATCGACGGCCGCCCCAGTCGCGGCGGATACAGCGCCGCAAAATCCTCACTGAGATCCTTCAGCGCAGCGTCCGCGATCTCCCGGATCGGCCGCAGCGGATGATCCCGCCGCACCCGCGCTTCCAGATCCACGTACGAAAACAGCGACCCAGACCGCTCGTCCGAACCCCGCATCCCACGCCCCCAAGCTCACGCCCAGAGGAAGTGAATCATGCCGAGTCCTGCGCCGCCATCGACTTCTTCAACAGCCTGCTAGGCGCCCGGCGTCCCGAACGCCGGGGCGAGCCCGGCTTCGGAGACGTCCGCCTCGATGCGCTTCAGGCGCGCGGTCTGACCGGAGAGGAGTCTCACGCCGGAGCGGGGAAGGTCGAGCGACTTGGCGAGCAGGGTGATCACCGC
>JAGWSE010000095.1 GCA_028869395.1 Alphaproteobacteria bacterium
GTGTTCATCTCGATGAAGAAGAACTCGCCGTTCTCGTAGAGGAACTCGATGGTGCCGACGCCCAGGTAGCCGATGGCCTTGATGGCGTCGACGACGACCTGGCCGATCTTCGCCCGGGTGGCGGCGTCGATCGCCGGGGAGGGGGCTTCCTCGAGCACCTTCTGGTGGCGCCGCTGCAGGGAGCAGTCGCGTTCGCCCAGGTGGCAGACGTTGCCGAACTGGTCGGCGATCACCTGCAGCTCGATGTGGCGCGGCGTCTGGAGGTAGCGCTCCATGTAGACGGCGTCGTCGCCGAACGCGGCCCTGGCCTCGGCGCGCGCGGTGGCGACAGCCTCGGCGAGGTCGGCCTCGGTGCGGGCCACCTTCATGCCGCGCCCGCCGCCGCCGGCCGCGGCTTTGATGAGCACGGGGAAGCCGATCTCCCTGGCCGCCGCGAAGGCCTCCTCCTCGGTGCGCACCGCGCCGTCGGAGCCCGGCACCACCGGGATGCCGGCGGCCTTCACCGCCTGCTTGGCGGTGATCTTGTCGCCCATCATCTTGATGTGCTCGGGCTTGGGCCCGATGAAGGTGAAGCCGTGGGCGTTCACGATTTCCGCGAAGCGGGCGTTCTCGGAGAGGAAGCCGTATCCCGGATGGATCGCCTGGGCGCCGGTGATCTCCGCCGCGGCGATGATCGAGGGGATGTTGAGGTAGCTCTTGGCCGCGGGCGGGGGGCCGATGCAGACGCTCTCGTCGGCCAGCCGCACCCACATGGCGCCGGTGTCCGCCTCCGAGTGCACGGCGACGGTGGCGATGCCCATTTCCTTGCACGCCCGGTGGACGCGCAGCGCGATCTCGCCCCGGTTGGCGATGAGGATCTTGTCGAACATCGGCCTACTCGATGACGATCAGCGGTTCGCCGAACTCCACCGGCTGGGCGTCCTCGACGAGGATCTCCACCACCCGGCCGGCGCGCGGCGCGGGGATCGGGTTCATGGTCTTCATCGCCTCGACGATCATCAGCGTCTGGCCGGCGGTGACCGTGTCGCCCACCTTCACGAAGGCCGGCGCGTCGGGCTGCGGCTGCATGTAGATGGTGCCGACCATCGGCGACTTGACGACCTCGCCCGAGCGGGTGGGGGCGGGGGCCTCGGCGGCCGGGGCAGCGGCGGGCGCGGCGTGAACCGGCGCCGCGGCGTGGGCGGCCATCGGCGCGGGAGCGGCCACCTGCATGGGCGCGGCGGTCAGGGTCTTGGCGACGCGGATCTTCAGGCCGCCGTGCTCGACCTCGATCTCCGACAGACCGGTGTCGGTCAGGATGTCGGCCAGTTTGCGCACCAGGCGCGCGTCGATCGGGTCGGCGGGGGCCTTGGGACTGCTAGCCATGAAGATCCGTCCTCATAGTTGATTCTTTGGGGACCTAGCGGGAGAGTCCCGCGGCGGCCTCGACAGCCAGTTCGTAGCTGGCCGCGCCGAAGCCGGCGACGACGCCGGCGGCGGCCAGGGAAACGTAGGTGTGGCGGCGGAACGCCTCGCGCGAGGCCGGGTTCGAGAGGTGGCACTCGACGACGGGCACGCCCACCGCCTTCAGCGCGTCCAGGATGGCGATCGAGGTGTGACCGTAGCCCGCCGGGTTGATCACCACGGCGGAGGCCGCGTCGCGGGCCTCCTGGATCCAGTCGATCAGCTCGCCCTCGTGGTTGGACTGGCGGAACACCACCTCGCGGCCGAGCGCCTTGGCGCGCGCCTCGCAGAGCCTGCGCACGTCGTCCAGCGTCTGATGACCGTAAATCTCCGGCTCGCGCACGCCCAGGAGGTTGAGATTGGGCCCGCTCAGCACATAGATCGGTTTCGGCATTCGGCTCCGCCGTCGATTCCGCGGCCCTTGTAACGGCCGGGGCCAAGGGTCACAAGGCGCGGGTTTTTTGTACAGGCACGGCATGCAACTGACGGTCAACGGAGAGCTTCGGACGTTCCAGGCCATCGCCGACGTGGCCGGGCTGGTGGCCGCGCTCGGGCTGGACGCCCGGAAGGTCGCCGTGGAGCGTAATCTGGAGATCGTGCCGCGCTCGGCCTATGGTCTGACGCCCCTGGCCGAAGGGGATAGGATCGAGATCGTGCACTTCATCGGAGGCGGCTGACATGGACGGATCGACCGTTGCGGAAGACACCTGGTCGGTGGCCGGGCGCACCTTCCGCTCCCGCCTGATCGTCGGCACCGGCAAGTACAAGGACTACGCCCAGAACGCCGCCGCGGCCGAGGCTGCGGGCGCGGAGATCGTGACCGTCGCGCTGCGCCGGGTGAACCTGTCGGATCCCAGCCAGCCGATGCTGGTCGACCACGTGAAGCCCGACCGCTTCACCTTCCTGCCCAACACCGCCGGCTGCTACACGGGCGAGGAGGCGGTGCGGCTGCTGCGCCTCGCGCGCGAGGCGGGAGGCTGGGACCTGGTGAAGCTCGAGGTGCTCTCCAACACCAAGCACCTGCTGCCCGACATGGAAGAGACGCTGCGGGCGCTGAAGATGCTGGTGGCCGAGGGCTTCCAGGTGATGGTCTACTGCTCGGACGACCCGGTCTACGCTCAGAAGCTGGAGGACGCCGGCGCGGTCGCTATCATGCCGCTGGGCGCGCCGATCGGCTCGGGGCGCGGGGTCCAGAACTTCCTCAACCTCGGCCTTATCCTCGAGCAGGCGAAGGTGCCGGTGCTGGTCGACGCCGGCGTCGGCACCGCCTCCGACGCGACGGTGGCCATGGAGATGGGCTGCGACGCGGTGCTCATGAACACCGCCATCGCCGGGGCGAAGGATCCGATCCGCATGGCGCGGGCGATGAAGCACGCGGTGATCGCCGGCCGGGAAGCCTACCTGGCCGGGCGCATGCCCAAGCGGATGTACGCCGATCCGTCCTCGCCGCTGAGCGGGATGATCTGAGCTCGCGGCGGCCAGGCTGGAGAGGCTGGGTCCCGGATCTTCGCGCCCCAGGCGCTCCGTCCGGCATGACGGGTGTTCTGGGATCAAGGGTGAACGTCTGCTTCCGGCGGGGACGGGGACGGGCGCTTGCGGACCCGTTGGCGACATTCGGCGAGCCCGCCCCCGCATGGCCGCCCAGCCCCTTCCACATGCGCCGGCTTCAAAGCGGAATGGTCATCACTCAGGGGCGCTCCCGGACAGGGCCGTGGCCTCATCGGGCTCAGCTGCAGGGTCGCCAAGGGGCGCAGCTTCGAGGTGCTCATCCAAGACGCGACGAATGCGAGACGCCAAGTCTCCGTAGCTGAACGGCTTGGTTATCAGCTGTACGCCCGGGTCCAGCCGCCCGTTGTGGATGATGGCGTTGCGCGTGTAGCCGCTGGTAAACAGAACCCGCAGTGCGGGTCGGCGCCGTCGCGCCTCGTCGGCCAATCTTCGTCCATGGAGGCCGCCCGGAAGCACGACGTCGGTGAAGAGGAGATCCACCGCGGGGTTCTGATCCAAGGCGGACAAGGCCGCAGCCGCGTTCTCGGCTTCGATCACGGTATAGCCAAGCTCACGTAGGACCCCGACCGAGTAGGCTCGCACCTCCTCGTCGTCTTCCACGAGCAGCACCGTCTCGCTTCCCCGCAGCATGGTCGCGTCAGGCGTCACCTCCTTCGCGACCTCCGGGGCGACCTCGGCGGAAACGCGGGGCAGGTAGAGCTTCACCGTCGTGCCATGGTCCGGCTCGCTGTAGATGCGGATGTGTCCCCCGGACTGGCGGACGAACCCATAGACTTGGCTCAGGCCGAGGCCGGTTCCGCGCCCGGGCTCCTTGGTCGTGAAGAAGGGCTCGAAGACCCGCGACACGGTCTCCGCGTCCATCCCCATGCCCGTGTCGCTCACCGCGACCAGCACGTATTGACCGGGCGGCACCGGCTCGGCGACGGACGCCAGATAGGCCTCGTCGAGCCAGACGTTCCCGGTTTCGATCGTCAGCGTTCCGCCATGCGGCATGGCGTCCCTGGCGTTGACCGCCAGGTTCAGGATCGCGTGTTCCAGCTCGTTGGGATCGGCGAACGCAGGCCAGAGGCCGCCCGCGCCAACCAGCTCCAGGGTGATGGTCTCGCCCAGGCTGCGGCGCAGGAGTTCGCTCATGTCGCGGACCAGGCGATCGGGATGAAGCGGCCGCGGATCGAGCGCCTGCCGCCGCGAGAAGGCAAGCAGCCGCGAGGTGAGGGTCGCAGCGCGCTGCGCCGCCTTCTGCGCCATCTCCGCGCCACGCTTGACGCGCGGAAGGCTGGCCTCCTCGAGGCCGTCGGCCACCTGACGGGCGATGTTATCCAGGCCCCCGATGATCACGGTAAGGAGGTTGTTGAAATCGTGCGCCACACCGCCGGTGAGCTGCCCGATGGCCTCCATCTTCTGGGCTTGGCGCAGCTCGTCCTCGACCTTCGCGCGTTCGGCCATCTCGTCGTTGACGCGCTGTTCCAGGGTCTCGTTGAGGGCCTGCAACTCGCGGTTCAGGTGCGCCGCTTCCGCGAGCGCTTCGCGGAGGGCGTGCGCGTTCACGGTGAGCCGGGCGCGCGCCTCGTCCAGCGAGCGGGCGAGCATATTCGCCCGTGCGCTCGCGGCTCCAGCGACCTGAGCCCTAGCCCTTGCCGCGTCGGCCTCGGCCTCGGCGGCGAGCAGGGCGAGCAGCAGGGGTGACGCCGCTGCGATCTCGCGGGCGCGGATGTGAGGGGTTCCGCCGATGAGCAGAATGGCGGCCCCCTCCGCGCCGACCCAGACGTCGGCATCTTCGAAGCTGCGCACGTCTGGATAGGCGATGCGGGCCCTGAACTCGCCTGGCTCGGCGCAGCGCCCTAGCACCGCGGCCCAGGTCGCGCCGCCGGGCAGGGTCTGCGGAAACCCAGGGCCCGGACGCAAGGCGCCCGTCTCTGGATCACGGATCAGGATCAGGAGCGCGGACGCGCAGAGCCGCTCGGCGATCGACCGGGCCTCCTGGGCGCGACCGTCCCGGCTCGCCAGACTCGCCAGGAGTTCGCCGATGGGTTCGCGGTCCGCCCCGCTCACTCGGGCAGCACGGCCACCACGGCCGTGCAGTTATGGAAGCCTTCGAACTGACCCTCCGCGCGGGCGATCTGGCCGTGCGTGTTGCAGCCCAACAGGTCCGCGCCCTCCAGCCGTTCGCGCACGCTGGCGACCTCATCCCCGAACTGCTCGCCCATTCGCAGGCGGGTGGCGACGCAATCGAAGAACAGGGCGGCCTGGGGCCGATGCCCTGCGATTCCGGCGAGGGCCGCCTGGGTCGCTTCGTCGGCGGCTTGCACCGCCGAGCTGCCCGAGGCGCGCATGATGTAGACGATCGAGCCGTTGGGCACCTCAGCGGCGCACACCACCGACCCGTCCTCCTGGATCGCCAGCGGCACGCGCAGCCTGTGGGACACCCCCGTCTCGATGCCCAAGATGTTGTGCAGGAAGAAGGGGATCGGCGCGGTGCGATCGAGGGTCTGGCCCGTCGATTTCGCATGGGCCTCGAACGCCTCCGCAGCCGGAAGGCCGTTCAGGCTGATCAGGCGAACGCCTTCCGCCTCGGTCACCCGCAAGGGTGCGGAGGCAGGTTGCCAGCCGTGCCGGACCCCGACGCCGATCGGCTTCTCAGTGAGGATCTCGAGGGCCACCGCAGCGCCCGTCAGGGCCTTGCGTCCGCAAAAGACGGCGGTGCGCTCGAATTTGGCATTGTCCCCCGCGCCACCGCCGAAGAATTGGTACTGCCCGCCGGTGGCGAGGGTCAGCTCGTCCACCAGAACGTCCGCATGTCCCGCAAGCGCGTCCGTCATCAGCAGAGCCGAGCGATGCGGCAGGGCATGGTCCCCGACTCCAGCGAAGCCAGAGGCGATCTTCCGGGCCGCGGCGGCGGTGTCGGACCGGATGTCCTCAGCGCATCCGATGGCGAAACGCGCGTCGTCGCCGGCCAGGCCTAGGGCGCACGCCAGACCCTCGCCGCGCTCTTGGTTGACGAACTCGCCCGCCGACGAGGCGCCCACCACCAGCGCCGACGGGCACATGTCGCCCAGCGCTTCGAGGAAGGCGGTGTGGTCATAGCTGGGCGCGGCGAAAAGCATGATCGCGAGAGGTTCGCGGCCAAG
The DNA here is from genome assembly GCA_028869395.1 of Alphaproteobacteria bacterium. Lineage (GTDB taxonomy): Bacteria > Pseudomonadota > Alphaproteobacteria > Caulobacterales > Caulobacteraceae > Phenylobacterium. The sequence goes on from JAGWSE010000095.1 coordinate 6,081, forward strand.
CCGCTCCTTGAGCTCTGCGGCGAGCTGTGAAGCGGCTTCGCGAGCGTCGGCAGTCCTTGTGGATGCGACAGCTGTTTGCATCTGGCGATATCCCCCGGGCAGCAGCCGCGTTGGCGCATCTTTCCGCTTCGCTTAACGCGGCGTTTGCGTTCCCGTTCCAGAACGCCGGTATCGCCTGAGCAATAGTTCAGATCCCCTGAGCGGGACGGACAGGTCAGGTGTTCTTTGTCGAAGAAACCTGTTCAGGGAGCTTCAGCCGTCGTTCGCCTATCTACTGCGATGCGTCGGTTCACCAACTCCGCTCTTCCTCGTGCTCGCCTTGAAGGGCAAGCTCGGGATGCCTTGTGATCAGCTCGATGCGATCCGCGGCCAGCTTCTCCCAGTGCTCCGCCATCTCAAGCAACTGGATCCGGCCCGCGTCCGACGGCATGCTCGCCGCCAGATCGCGGCACTCCTGTGCGTGCCTGCGGTATTCCGACGCCTTCTTCATCGAGGCGCCCTTTACCGTCTCCGGGCGCGGGCCTCAACGTCCTAGGATGCGCCAACGACGCCTTCAGAGGATGGCGCGGCGGAAGGCAAGGCCGCCCGTTCTCCCTCAGCGCGGCGACCGCTTCAGGGCCGTTCGATCGGACGTGGCGTTGGCGTCGAGAGGGCATGGAACGATTTCGACCCGTCGCAGGTGATCGCGTCGACCGCCGCGGGGCGGTCGCCGGAGCTAGCCCAGGGTCTTGAGTCCGCCGTTCTGGGCCGCGGCGATGGCGGCGCGCAGGGCCGGGAGGTCCGCGCCGGGGATCAGGGTGTCGCCGACGATGAAGGCCGGGGTGCCGTCGATCTTGAGGGCGCTGGCCAGGGCGCGGGTGTCGAGGATCTGACGCTCGATGGCCGGATCGTCAGCCGCCTTGCGCACCTCGGCCGGGTTCAGCCCGGCGGCGGCCAGGTCCTTGTCGAGCAGGGTGTCGTCCAGCGCCTTCTCCGCCATCCAGCTCTGGTAGAGCTGCAGCGCCTTGGGCTTGGCCTGCGGCGTCAGCGCCACCTTGGCGGCGGTGTCCGACAGGTCGCCGAAGATCGGGAACTCCTTGAAGACGAAGCGGATGTCCGGGTTGTCCTTGATCAGCTTCACCACTTCCGGGGCGGCCAGCTTGCAGTAGGCGCAGCGGTAATCGAAGAACTCCACCACCGTGACCTTGCCGTTCGGGTTGATCACGATGTCGCTGGGGTCGCGCTCCAGCTCGTTGCGGTACTTCTGTATGGCGTCGGTCGCCGCCTTCGCGGCCGCGGCCTGCTGGTTGGCCTGCAGCTTCTGGGCGGCCTCCTCGATGACCTCGGGATGGGCCATGAGGTAGGCGTGGACCCGCTGGCCGAAGGCGGCGTCGTCGGACTTCTGGCAGCCGGCGAGCGACAGGGCGGAGCAGGCGAGGGCGGCGAGCGCCGCGGCGGAGGCGAGTCTCATGGGCGCTCAGATAGGCGAAGTGCGGGGATTTACGAAGCTCAGTTGACCTGGCTCTTGGCGATGGAGCCGTCCTTCGCCAGGTCTTCCAGGTCCTGCCGGGAGGGCTTCGACACCAGGACGATGTCGGTGGCGCGGCGCCATTCGGGCGAGTTCTTGGGCAGCCGCTCGCGGGCGCGCATGGCGAACACCAGGGCCTGGCGCTGGTTGCCGATGGCGAACTCGTATTCCGCCGTGGCCAGGCGCGCCATGCCGTCCTTGTGTTCCTTGTCGTAGGCCTGCGCCAGGATGCGCCAGCCGTCGGCGTTGTCGTTCTCCTCGGCGAGCGCCTTCTTCAGCTCCACGACGCCTTCGGCCACCTTCTTGGGATCGTCCAGCGCGACCAGGGTCTGGCCGAGGTTGATGTGCAGCAGCGGCGCGTTGGGCTTCAGCTCGACCGACTTGCGCTGCGGCGCCTCGGCCTGGTCGGCATGGCCGTACTCGAAGAGGATCTGGCCCTTGAGCTCGTAGAGATAGGGGTCGTCAGGGTGCTGCTGGATCAGCGGCGCAAGGCGCTTCAGCGCCTGGTCCGGCTCCTTCATCTGGTAGTAGGCGATGGCGCGGGCGTACTGGGCCGGGAAGGACTTGTCGCTCTCGGGGTACTTCACGATCGCCACCTGCGGCTCGAGGAAGCCCTCGAGCTTGGCCTTCATGATCTCGTGTTCGGCGATCGCCTGCGGGCTGTCGACCTCGCGGTAGTGCGGCATGGCCTCAACGCGCGACTGCAGGGCGTCGATGCGGTCCGATGACAGCGGGTGGTCGATGAAGAAGCGGTAGCGGCGGTACTGGTCGAAGACTTCCTGGTAGCGGAAATTGTTGAAGAAATCGGCCAGGCCCCGGCCCGAGAGCCCCGCCTTCTCGAGGATCGTGGCGCCGGCCTGGTCGGCGCGGGATTCCTGTTCGCGGCTGTAGCCGATGGCGCCCAGCGCGCCGAAATACTGGGCGCTGCCCACCAGCCCGGCCGCGGCGTCGCCGGCCCCGCCGGCGGCCGCCAGCACGCCCAGGCCCATGGTCAGCAGGAAGGGCACCATGCCGGCGCGGGCCA
>JAGWSE010000096.1 GCA_028869395.1 Alphaproteobacteria bacterium
ATGATCCGCGGGCGCGCCGCCCTGAAGCCGGAAGAGGCGCCGGTCTTCGAAGACGGGCTGCAGGCGGCCTAGATGTCGAAGCTATGAAGGTTGTTCACTCGGGGCTGGGCTGAGAGGCTGGGGTTGCGAAGCACCAACTTCTAGCTCCGAAGGCCCCGAATGAACGTGCACAAGAATGCCCGCCTGACGCCGGCGGGTCGAGCGGTGATGATCTCACGCATCGAAGAAGACGGCTGGCCGGTGAGGCGAGCCGCGGAAGCCGCCGGAGTTTCGGCGCGAACGGCGCACCGGTGGCTCGGTCGGCATCGGCGGGGCGGCGAGCGGAGACTTCACGATCGCAGCTCGGCGCCGCGCCGATGTCCGCGCAAGACGCCCGAAGCGGTTGTCCGCGAGATCGAGCGGCTGAGGCGGGCGCGGTTCACCGGCCCGGCGATCGCCCAGGCGCTCGGCATGGCGCGGTCCACAGTCGGGGCGGTGCTGCGCCGGCTGGGGCTGGGCCGGCTCGCGAACCTCGATCCGAAGCCCGCCGTGATCCGCTACGAGCGCTCCGCGCCTGGCGAGATGATCCACCTGGACATCAAGAAGCTCGGCCGCTTCCACGTGGAAGGCCATCGCGTCACCGGAGACCGCCGCAAGGGCTCCTCTCGACATGCCGGCTGGGACTTCCTGCATGTCTGCGTCGATGACGCCTCGCGCCTGGCCTACACCGAGATCCTGCCCTCAGAACGCAAGGAAGACACCACCGCCTTCCTGCAACGCGCGCTCGCCTGGCTTGGCCGCCACGGCGTCACCGTCGAGCGCGTCATGACCGACAACGGCTCAGCCTACCGCTCGGCTCTCTTCCGCAAAGCCGTCGCCGAGGCCCGCGCCAAGCACGTCCGGACCCGGCCCTATACGCCCAAGACCAATGGCAAGGCCGAACGCTTCATCCAGACCAGCCTCCGAGAATGGGCCTACGCCCAGCCCTACGCCTCATCCATCGAGCGCGCCCAGGCCATCGGCCCTTGGACCGACGCCTACAACCTCGCCAGGCCGCACAGCGGCATCGGCGGGCTCACACCCTGGCAGCGTGTGAACAACCTTCTTGGAAACGACACCTAGTCAGCGGGCCTAGCGCCGCTCGCGGCGTCGGCGACATCGGCGGTCCGGAACACGGGGCCGCCGCTGTAGGTGAAGTAGATCTTGCCCTGGCTGTTCGCCACGTAGACGTGGTGGGCGAGGAAGAAGTCGGCGCCCAGCAGGAGGTCGAAAGTCGTCGTGTCGGACTCGCCGATCGACAATCTGGTGTTCTTGATCTCCTCGTCGCCGATCTTGATGTCGGCGAAGGGCCCGACCCAGGTCCTGACCGGTTCGTGGTCGAGTCCGTGGGTGAAGCCGGCCGGCGTGACCCCGGGACCGGTGGTGCTGACCCCCGCCCGCGCTGCAGCCTGGGCGGTGATGAAGGAGGTCGGCGCCCCCGTGTCGAGGTAGGCGCGCAGCTTCACGCCGTTGACCTCGACCGTGATGATCGTGTGCGGGTCACGGCGGTCGCCGGTATCCAGCGGGGCCATCGAATAGGTCATGGGCGCCTTCGCCCAGTAGGCCAACTCGACGGCGTCGCAGCCCCGCGGCTTCACCAGGCGAACAACCCCGTCCTTCAGGTCGTACTCGTCGTCCATATAGTGCAGGAGGTTCTGGCCGATCAGGCCGGACACGTGGTCGAAGCCGCCTGTCGTCAGGAATTCCGCGCCCGAGAACGAGGCGCCGGCGAACTCGAAGCTTTTGGCGGTGACAAGCCCGTCCATGACCGCGCGTCCCGCCACGCCCTCGGTCTGGCGGCCCGCCGCCTGTGGCACCAGCGAACCGATCTCGGTCGCCGTGACGGGCTTCAGGTTCAGTTGGGCTGCGACGTTGCGGTCGAGGTAGCTGAAGAACGATCCCGAATCCAAGATGAGCTTGACCGGCTTTCCTTGCAGCTTCGCCGTCACCACAGGCGTGAGGCCCTGCATCTTCACCGGGATCTGGATGGTCGCCAGAGTGCAGTTGGCCTGAGCTGCGGCGGGTCCGAGAAGTGCGGCCGCGGCCACCGCAACGAACAATAATTTCATCAAAAGTCTCGACTGGAAATTTGCCCCTGCGCCGCGGAATAACTCGGATCCTCGAACGCGATAAGGCTCGCGCCGCGATCATATTGACGCGCTGGGACGAATTGCCTCGGTTCTACTGGAGGTCGCGGCGTGTCGCGCCCGAGGGCGCGCGACACGCCGCGTGGCCGCGAGGGGGCGAGGCGCGAACGGCGCTCACTTCGCCTTCTGCGACTTCACTTCCAGCCGCCATTCCTTGCTGGCCTTGAGCCAGCGCTGAGCGGCGCGCTGCACGTCCGCGGCGCTGACGCGTTCGGTGCCTGGAACGAGCTCGCGGACGAAGTCCAGCCGACGGGGATCGACCTGGGCGCCGGAGAGCTCGGTCAACCAATAGCCATTCGTCACCTGCGCCTTCTCGATGGCGTCGATGCGCGGTTTCTTGGCCCGCTCCAGTTCGTCAGGGGTGGGCCCCTTGGCGGCGAGGTCGGCGGCGATCTTGTCCACCTGACTGAAGAAGGAGCCCAGCTTGGCCGGCGGCACTTCCACGCTCGCGGCGATGTAGCCGTAGCCGGGGAAGATCAGACTGTGGTTGTAGCTGACCGAGGGGGAGTAGGTGACACCTTCGGCCTCGCGCAGCTGGTCGATCAGGCGCAGCCCCATGACCTCGCCGAGCACCGCGTCGGCGCGGGCGTCCTGCGGATTGGCCCAGAAGTCGGTGGTCGGCCAGGCGGCGTAGCCGATCGCCTGGTCGGCGCGCCCCTTGTGGGTCAGCACGAGCGGACTGGCGTTGGGGGCAGGGAAGGCCACGTCCTTTCGCGCGGGCGGGACGGGGTCCGCGTCGGCGCGGGGCGGGAGCGCGCCGAAAGTGCTGGCCACCGCCTGGACAGCGTCGTCCACCGAGACGTCGCCGACGATGACGACCTCGATCGGATCGTGCAGCAGGTAAGGGTCGATCTGCGCCTTCACGTCGTCCAGCGTGGTGGCGTCGATCTCCCTTTTCGTAGGGAAGGTCCAGCGCTTGTCGCCGGAATGCATCAGCCCCGGCAGGTCGCGGGCGAGCACACCGGAATCGGTGGAAGAGAACTGGTCCTCGATGATCCTGGTGGCGTTCTTGATCCGCTCGAAGCCTTCCGGCCGCCAGCCCGGGTCCGAGGCGTACGCGGCCAGGACCTGCAACTCGGTGGGGAGGTCCTCCCGGCGGGTGCCGCCGGAGAGCGCGAAGGAATTCTCCCCGACGCCGAAGCGGGCCTGGAAGACCTTGGAGGCGAGCACGCGCTCCATGTCCTCGCTGCTTATCTTTCCCAGTCCGCCCTCGATGAGTGCGCCGGCGGCCCAGCTGTCGGCCTGGCGGCTGCGGGGCAGGTCCTGAAGTCCGTGGCCGATGTTGACCCGGACCAGCACCTGGTCGTCCGTGAACTTGGTGGGCTTCACGGTCAGGCGCACGCCGTTGGCGAAGCGGACGAAGGTGGTCTCGAGGTCGCTGATGTCCCTGGTCTCGACGACCTTCCCGGGCGGGCCGAAGCTTTCGTAAGGCCAGGTGACCTGGCGCGGCGCCTGCGGGGGGGTGACGGTCTGCTTCTCGGCCGCGTTCAGCGCGGCCAGCAGCGCCGGTTCTCCACCCGCGATCGGCTTGGGCGAAGCGACGAACAGCAGCGGGCCCGAGCCGCGGAACATCGAGCGCAAGGCCTCGGAGACGTCCTTGGCCTTGAGGTCCTTCACGACGCCTTCGAAGAAGGCGAGATCCTGGGCGGGACTGGTGACGACCTGGCGGTCGTCGAGCGAGCTCACGATCTGGTCGGCGAGCGGGCCCGGGCGGCGGGTCGGCGCGCTGGCCACCGCCGCGCGCAGGGCGGTCCGAATCTCGGTGATCTCGCGGTCGAGCTCGTCCTGGCGCACCCCGTACTCGGCGGCCCGGTGGGTCTCCTGCTCGATGGCGTCCAGGGCGGAACGCCAATGGTCCGGCGTGGCGTTCACCGCGACCATCGTCACTTCGGCGGAATGTTCCTGGTCGGCCTTGAAGGCGGCGGCGCCCAGGAACGGCGGGTTGGCGCCGCGGGCAAGCGTCTCGAAACGTCGGTTGAGCACTTGGAAGCCCAGCAGCTGGAGGAGGTCGCGACGGCGTTTCGCCATGCTGTCGGGGGCGAGGTCGGGGGGGCGCACCCAGGTGAGCTGCATCGAGAGCGGCACGCCCGGCTCGACCACCAGCTTCGCCTGGGTTCCCCGCTTTTCCACCTTGCCAAGGTCAGGATCGGGGCCGGCCGCCCCGACGGGCTTCCAATCCGAGAAACGGGCCTTGATCTTGGCCTCCATCGCCGCCGGGTCGAAATCGCCGACCGCGATCAGGACCGTGCGGTCCGGCCGATAGTAATGGTGATAGAAGTCGGCGATCAGGCCGGCAGGGGCGGATTTGATCACCTCCACCTTGCCGATCGGATAGCGCTCCGGCAGGCGCTGGCCCTGCAGCAGGAAGCCAAGGCGGGCCTTGTAGATGCGATAGGCGGGCGTATCGCGAAGCCGCTCTTCGGAGAGCACCACGCCGCGCTCCCGATCGACGGCGGACTGGGCGATTGTCAGGTTCGAGGCCACCTCCCGCATCAGCATGAGGGAGGTGTCGAGCGTCTCGCTGTTCGTGCGCGGCAGGTCCAGCTTGTAGACGGTCTGCGCAAATCCGGTGGAGGCGTTGGTGTC
>JAGWSE010000097.1 GCA_028869395.1 Alphaproteobacteria bacterium
CAATGTGGGCCTGCCGGGCACCTCGGGCTTCGTGGGCGAGATCCTGTCGATGACCGGGACCTACAGCGCATCCACCTGGACCGCGATCCTGGCCGCCACCGGCGTCATCCTTTCGGCGGTCTACATGCTGACGCTCTACCGGCGCGTCGTGTTCGGCGAGATCAGCAATCCGAAGCTTGCGGCCATCGCCGACCTCGACTGGCGCGAGGTGGTGATCTTCGCGCCGCTGATGGTGGCGACCCTCGTCATGGGCGTGATCCCGTCCACCGTCTTCAACTTCACCCAGGCCTCCGTCGACCATCTGACGGCGGCCTATCGCGCGGCCATCGGGGGCTAAGTGGGTATGAACTTTTCGGCCGCGCTCGGCGTCGCCTATCCGGAGCTGATCCTCGCGGTCGGCGCGCTGCTGCTGCTCGTCTGGGGCGCCTTCGCGCCGAAGAGCTCGACGGCCATCGGCTGGGCCTCGGTCCTCGTGCTCGTAGGAGCCGTTGTCGCCGCCGCCACCCAGCCTTTCGGCTCGGCATTCCAGGGCGGCCTGGTCTTCGACGCCGGCGCGGCCTTCGCCAAGGTCGCGATCTACGCCGCCAGCGCGGTCTGCATCCCGCTCGGCCAACGCTGGTTCGCGCGTCGCGGCGTCACCAACTTCGAGTTCCCGATCCTGATCCTCATCGCCGCGCTGGGCATGGGGATGATGGCTTCCTCGGGCGACCTCATCTCGCTCTACGTCGGCGTGGAGCTGCACTCCCTGGCGCTCTACGTGCTCGCGGCCATGTACCGCGACAACGCCAAAGCGTCGGAGGCCGGTCTGAAGTACTTCGTGCTCGGCGCGCTGTCCTCGGGCCTGCTGCTCTATGGCGCGAGCCTGGTCTATGGCTTCGCCGGCTCGACGGTCTTCACCGATATCGCCCTCGCCGTGAAGGGCGGCGCCGGGACCGGCATCCTCTTCGGCCTTATCTTCCTGATCTGCGGACTGGCGTTCAAGGTCTCCGCCGCGCCGTTCCACATGTGGACGCCCGACGTCTACGAAGGCGCGCCGACGCCGGTCGTGGCCTTCTTCGCCGCCGCCCCGAAGCTGGCCGCCATGGTGCTCTTCGCTCGCCTCATCGGCCAGGCCTTCGCCGGCGATGCGGCCCAATGGCAGCAGGTGCTCTGGATCCTGGCGCTGATCTCGATCGCCTGGGGAGCCTACGCCGGTCTCCGCCAGACCAACCTGAAGCGCCTGTGGGCCTACTCATCCATCGCCAACGTGGGCTACGCCATCCTCGGGATGGCCTCCGGCACGGCCGAAGGCATGCAGGCCATGCTGGTCTTCATGATCCTCTACATGATCGACGTGACGGGCTTCTTCGCCTGCCTCGCGGCGCTGTCCCGGCAGGGGCGGTCGCTGGAGACGATCGACGACATGGCGGGACTGATCCGGACGAACCCCGGCCTGGGCCTGGCCATGACCGCGCTGTCGCTTTCGCCGCTGGGTCTGCCGCCGTTTTCGGGGTTCTGGGCGAAGTTCTACGTGTTCAAGGCCGCGCTGCATGCGGGCCTCGGCTGGCAGGCCGTGGTCGGCCTCGTGCTCTCCGTCGTCGCTGCTTTCTACTATCTGCGCCTCGTGAAGGTGGTGTGGTTCGATCAGCCCGTGGGCGTCGTCGACCGGCCTGCGCCGGAGGCCCGGGCGATCGCCGTCGGCACGGCCCTGTTCGCCTTCCCGCTGGTGATGGCGGCGCTCTACTGGATCGATCCGCTCGCCGCCCGCGCCGCTCACGCCTTCGGATTGGCCTGACGCCAGCGTGGCCGGCAATCCGCCGATCCAGGCCTACGACGAAATCGACTCGACCAACGCCGAGGCCCGTCGCCGCGCGGAGGCGGGGGAGTCGGGCCCGGTCTGGATCACCGCCGCGGTGCAGACTGCCGGGCGTGGTCGACGTGGCCGCAGCTGGTCGACGCGCAGAGGCAATCTCGCCGCGACCCTGCTGATGGTCACCGACCGGCCCCCGGTCGAGGCCGCACAGATTTCCTTCGTGGCCGCGCTGGCGGCCGCCGAGACGGCGGACGCCTGCATCGGCCCCGACGTGGCCCAGCTGAAGTGGCCCAACGACGTCATGATCCGCGGCCGCAAGGCGGTGGGTATCCTGGTGGAGTCGGGGCCGCGCGAGGATGGGCGGCTGTGGCTCGCGATCGGGATCGGCGTGAACCTGGCGCATGCGCCCGACGATGTGGAGCGCCCGGCCACATCGTTCGCCGACCACATGGCCGGCGCGCCGCCGGAGCCGCTCGCGGCCTTGGAGATCCTCGCCGCCCGGTTCGACGCCTGGCGCGAGGCCTGGGCCTTGCAGGGCTTCTCGGCGATCGCCCGGGCGTGGACGCTGCGGGCCGCAGGTCTCGGTCAGCGCTGCGTGGCCAGGCTCCCCAACCGGATGATCGAGGGGCTCGCGGAGGGCCTGGACGCCGACGGGGCGTTGCGGCTGCGGCTGGACGACGGGTCCGTGGAGCGGGTAACGGCGGGCGACGTCTTCTTCGGGGGAGCGTAAAGAACGCCCATGCTGCTGGCCATCGAACAAGGCAACACCAATACCCTGTTCGCCGTCCACGACGGGGAGCGGTGGACGTCGCAATGGCGCGCGGCGACCGACGCGAGCCGCACCGCGGACGAATACGCCGTCTGGCTTTCCCAGCTTCTCAACATGGCCGGCCTGCAGCTCGGCGTCTTCGACGGGTGCATCATCTCCAGCGTGGTGCCGCAGTCGATCTTCAACCTGCGCAACCTGGCCCGTCGCTACCTGCACGTGGAGCCGCTGGTGATCGGCGAGAACGCCGACCTCGGGATTCAGGTCCGCATCGACAAGCCTTCGGAGGCCGGCGCCGACCGCCTGGTCAACGCGATCGGCGCCCACGTGGTCTACGACGGCGACCTGATCGTCATCGACAGCGGCACCGCCACGACCTTCGACGTGATCGCGGCCGACGGCGGCTTCGAAGGCGGGGTGATCGCGCCGGGGATCAACCTCTCCATGGAGGCGTTGCATGCCGCAGCGGCCAAACTGCCGAGGGTCGCCATCCAGAAGCCGCCGAGGGTGGTGGGAACCGACACCGTGGGCGCGATGCAGTCGGGGGTGTTTTGGGGCTACATCGCCATGATCGAGGGACTGACCGCGCGCATCAAGGCCGAGTGGGGAAGGCCCATGACCGTGGTCGCCACCGGAGGCGTCGCCTCGCTGTTCCACGGCGCCACCCTCAGCGTCGACCACTTCGATTCCGACCTGACAATCCGCGGGCTGCTGGAGATCTGGCGCCGCAACCAGGGCCGACATTGATGGCGAAACCCGGCCCCGACGACGAACTCGTCTTCCTGCCGCTCGGCGGGTCGAACGAGATCGGCATGAACTTCAATCTCTATGGCTACGGCCCGGCCTACGATCGGCGGTGGATCGTGGTCGACCTGGGGGTGACTTTCGGGGACCAGTCGACGCCCGGCGTCGAGATCATCCTGCCGGATCCGGCCTTCATCGAGGAGTACGCCGACCGGATCCTCGGCATCGTTCTGACCCATGCCCACGAAGATCACATCGGCGCGGTCGCCTGGCTGTGGCCCCGCCTGAAGGCCCCGCTCTACGCCACGCCGTTCACCGCCTTCGTTCTGCGGGAGAAGCTGCGCGAGGCCGACCTGCTGGACGAAGCGCAGATCACCGAGGTGCCGCTGGGCGGCTCGATCGAGCTCGGGCCCTTCCAGCTCGAACTCATTACGCTCACCCATTCGATCCCGGAGCCGAACGGGCTCGCCATCAAGACGCCACTGGGCACGGTGCTGCACACCGGCGACTGGAAGATCGATCCCGACCCGTTGCTGGGCGGCCCCACCGACGTCAGCGCCATCCGACGCCTGGGAGACGAGGGCGTGCTCGCCATGGTGTGCGACTCCACCAACGTCTTCGTGGACGGACGGGCGGGCTCCGAAGCCGCGGTGCGCGAGACGCTGATGCCGCTCATCGCCGGACTGAAGGGCAAGGTGGCCGTGGCCTGCTTCGCCTCCAACGTCGCGCGAATGGACAGCGTCTGCCGGGCTGCGGAAGCCGCGGGCCGGCGGGTCTGCCTGGTTGGGCGCTCGATGCGCCGGATGGCGGCGGCCGCCAAGTCGGTGGGCCTCATGCAAGGCCTTCAGCCGTTCCTGGAGGAAGCCGAGGCCGGCGGCTTTCCGCCGGACCGCATCCTCTATCTCTGCACCGGCAGCCAGGGCGAACCGCGCGCGGCGCTCTCCCGCATCGCCGACGGCACCCACCCGCATGTAAGGCTGGGGCAGGGCGACGCCTGCATCTTCTCCTCCCGCGTCATCCCCGGGAACGAGATCCCGATCCGCAACCTGCAGAACAAGCTCGCCGATCGCGGCGTGCGCCTCTACACCGAGCGCGACCATCCCGGCATCCACGTCTCCGGCCACCCTTGCCGGGACGAGCTGGCCGACATGTACCACTGGGCCCGGCCGGAGATCGCGGTTCCGACCCACGGCGAGCGTCGCCACCTTCTGGAACACTCGGCTTTCGCCCGCGACCTGCAGGTGCCACAGCAGGTGGCGCCCCGAAACGGCGACATGGTCCGCCTGGCGCCCGGCCGCGCCGATATCATCGACGAGGCGCCTTCGGGGCGTCTCTACGTCGATGCGGGCGTGCTGACGCCGGAGAACGGGGAGGCGCTGCGCGAGCGGCGTCACGCGGCCTACAACGGGATGATCGCGGTCTCCGTGGCGCTGGACGGCCGCGGCCGCATCGTCTCCGGCCCGCAGGTGAGGGCGCTCGGCCTTCCCACCGACGAGGACTATCCGCTCGAGGACGCCCTCGACGACCTCGCGGACGAGGCCGAGCAGGCGCTCGGGCGGCTGAAGGGCGACGACCGCGAGCTGGACGAAGCGATTGAGACCGCGCTCTCCCGCGCCGTGAAGAAGGCCAGCCAACGCATCTGGGGTCGCCGCCCCGTGGTGGAGACAACGGTGCTCCGAATTTAGAATTATCGATTTACAGAAATATATTTTTGCGAGACGCTGAGGCGAACTCCCGAGGAGACGCCCGTGGCCTCGATTGTCGAGATAGCGCCGTCAGCCGCCGCGCCAACGCCGGCCTTCCGCCAAATCCGGGCCGCCAGCCGCGGTTTCGAGATCCTCTTTGCGGCGCTGTTCGCAATATTAATTGGCGTGGCCGTACTCAGTCTCTGGGTCCTGCTGTTCTACCAGGGCGCCTTGGTAGCCGTGGGTCCGCACGGCGGGATCATCTCCACGGGTCCCCTGCCGGCCGGCTTCGTCCCATTCCGTGACTGGAGCCTTGGAGAAAAGCTCGCCTACGCACCGGTCGTCATCGTCCGCGCGCTGCCCACGATCTTTCTCTTCTGGTTCCTGCGGGGACTCTTCAGGTCATACGGCAAAGGGCGCGTATTCACTGCGGACAACGCGGGCCGGATCAAAGCCATGGGCGCATGTCTTGTAGCTGACGCCGCGGCGCCGTTCGCTTGTCATCTCGTGCTGAGCGCCACCGGCTTCGAGATCGACCAGATGTGGGCGCACATGGGGAGCCTGCAGGAACTCGTCCTCGGCGGTGTGGTCCTTGTCATTGCGGGCGTCATGCAGGTCGGCCGCGAGATCGAGGAAGACCGGGAAGGATTCGTCTGATGCCGATCGTCATGCGTCTCGACGTGATGATGGCTCGGCGCAAGGTGCGCTCGAACGTACTGGCCCGAGCTATCGGGATCACTGAGGCGAACCTGTCGCTCCTGAAATCCGGCAAGGTGAAGGGCGTCCGGTTCTCGACGCTCGAGGCCATCTGTCGCTACCTCGACTGTCAGCCGGGGGACATCCTGGAATTCGTGCCGAACGACGGCCTGGAAGCGCTTCGACAGGCCAGCTGATTCCATCCACTTCGACGACAAGGAGGACGACCGATGATCGGGCGAATGACGGCGTTTGCCTTGAGCCGGTCTGATCGCCCGCTTCGTCGACGTCGGCCCATAGGCGCCGCGGCTTGCCGAACACGTCCCCGGGGGCTTTGATGGACGCCTTCAGGACGCCGCAAGACGCGTCCGGTCGGGAGGCGTCGAGGTGACCGCTTACCAGGGCGTTCGGATCGCTGACTTCAGCCAGGGCGTGGCGGGGCCGATGGCCGCCATGCTGCTCGCCGACTTCGCCGCGGAGGTGGTCAAGGTCGAGCCCCCGGGTGGGGACCGCATCAAGGAGGAGCCGGGCTATCTCGCCTTCAACCGCAACAAGCAGGTCCTGACGCTGGACCTTGAAAACGCGAGGGATCTGGCCGCTGTGCGCGAACTGATCGCCGGCGCGGACGTCGCCATCTTCGACGACGCGCCAGGTGGGCTCGAGGCGCGGGGCCTGGACGCCGCGACGCTTACCGCCGCGCATCCGGCGCTGGTCCACGCCTGGATGCCCCCCTATGGCGTGACCGGCCGCTGGAGCCGGCTGCCGCCGCATCACAGCCTGCTGGCCGGCCTGACGGGGTCGGCCTTCCGCCAGGGGGCCTACGCCGACCAGCCGATCCACCTCGTCCTGCCGATCCTCTGGTACGGGCAGGCGGTGATGGGCGCGGCCGCCATCGGTTCGGCGCTCCACCAACGGGCGAAGAGCGGACGAGGGCAGGGCGTCGTCGTAAGCGGCCTGCACGGCGCGTCGGAGACCAATGCCCCCGCCCGGGCGCTGCGGCAGCCGCCTCTGCCGCGCGGCATTCCGCCGGGCGCCAACCCGCGCTATCGCCTCTATCAATGCTCGGATGGGAAGTGGTTCTTCCTGGGGACCCTGTTCACCAACTTCTACCGCAAGGCCTTCGAGACGCTGGGCCTCGGAGACGCCTTCGAAGCGCTGGAAATCGACCAACTCGCCGCCCGCGACCTGTTGATCGAGGTCTTCGCCACCCGGCCGCGTGACGAGTGGCTGGAGCTGCTGCAGGCCAACGACGTCCCCTGCGCCCCCGCCGAACGGCGGGAGTTGTGGTTCGACGGCGAAACCGTCCGCGGCGCCGGCATGCGCCTCTCATTCCAGCATCCGAGCCGGGGCGCGGTCGACATGCCCGCCCCGCCGGGCCGGCTGAGCGCCACGCCGGCGGAGGTGCGAGGCCTCGCCCAACAGATCCCGATCCCGCCCCGCTGGTCCGCGAAAGCGGCGCCTCCAGAGGGACCGGCGGCGGCAGGCGGGCCGCTGGCCGGCGTCAAGGTGCTGAACCTCGGCACGGTCATCGCCGGCGCTTACGCCGGGGCGATCCTCGCCAACTTCGGGGCCGAGGTGCTGAAGATCGAACCCCGCGAGGGCGACCCATTCCGTTCCGACGGCCCCGCGTTCCTGGGCTACAACCGCGGCTGTCGCGGCCTGGGTCTCGATCTCAAGCAGCCGGAGGCGCGTGCGCTATTCCTTGACCTCGCCCGCGAAGCCGACGTGGTCATCGACAATTACCGCCTCGGCGTGCGCTCGCGCCTCGGCATCGACTACCCGGCCCTGCGGGCGGTGAATCCGCGGATCATCTCCTGCTCGATCAACGCCTACGGGGACACCGGCCCCAGGGCTGCGCGACCGGGCTTCGATCCGCTTCTGCAGGCCGAGGCCGGCATGATGTCGGCCCAGGGCGGGAACGATGATCCCATCCTCTACACCATCCCGGTGAACGACGTGGCCACGGCCGGCCAGGTCACCGCCGCCGTCATCGCCGCCCTCAACGCGCGCGAGCGGACGGGCGCGGGCCAGGAGATCCTCACCAGCCTGATGGCCTCGAGCCTGCTGTTCCAGCTGGCCGAGATGGTCACCTACGAGGGCCGGCCGCCGAACGACCTCGGGGCCCTGGACTGCATCGGATTGCGGGCCCTGCACCGCTACTACGCCTGCGCCGACGGATGGATTGGCCTGGTCTGCGAACGTCCGGATGAAGCCCAGGCCCTGGTAAGGACGCTGAGTCTCGATTTCGGTGATCCAGCCTCAGCCCTGACCGCTCCCCGCGATGGCGAACTCGCCAAGGCTCTGGAGGCGGCCTTCGCGACGCGTCCGCGCGAGGCGACGCTCGA
>JAGWSE010000098.1 GCA_028869395.1 Alphaproteobacteria bacterium
CAGGCCGGGCAGGGTCTGGGCGGCGGATTTCGGATCGGACACGGGACTGGCCCTCTGACTCAGGACGGATGCAGCGTCGTTTACGCTACCACTGAAGCGGACAACATCTAGCGGGAAGTTAAGGCCGCGGCCCAATATGTTGTGAATTGAACGGGGACAACCTCCCCCGCGGTAGCGACAGGAGGTAAGATGACGCGAGCACGGGAGCCAGGCATGGCCTCGGACTACATCGTCTACGGCGGCGCGGGCACCGGCTCCGTTGCGGTGGAGGCGGCGCTGACGCTCGCCGGCGCGCCCTACCGGGTCGAGGAGACCGACTGGCGCAAGGACGGGGAGGCCTATGCGACCGTGAACCCGATGCGACAGCTGCCGGCGCTGGTGCTGCCGACGGGCGAACTGATGACCGAGAGCGCGGCCATCCTGATCCACCTAGCCGACTCGCACCCGGGTCGGGGCTGTCGCCCGCCCTCACCTCACCCCTGCGACCCAGGTTCCTCCGCTGGATGAGCTTCATCTCGGGCCAAGTCTATTCGCTCTACTGGATCCGCGACGTACCCTCCAGGCTCGCGCCCGATGCGGCCGGCGAGCGGCTGGTGCGCGAGCGGACCGAGGCGCGGATCGCCGACTGCTGGCGGATCATGGGCGCCGAGGTGGACCCCGCCGGCCGCTTTCTCTTGGGCGACGAGCTCTCCGTGCTCGACCTCTACCTCGCGGTGCTGTCGCGCTGGGGGCCCCGGCGGAAGGGCTTCTACGCCGCCGCCCCAAACCTCGCCCCCGTCGTGCGGGCCGTCGACGCCGACCCGCGCCTCGCCGCGCTCTGGGCGAACCGAATGCCGTTCTCCGAGGGCTGGGAGGGGTAGCCGCTCAGTGCGGGCGGATGGAGAAGGAGAAGGCGACCATCGAATCGGAGTGCGGGTCGACGCCGTACATCAGGTGGTCGCCCTTCACCTCGCGGTGGACGAAGCCGAACGAGGTCTGCATCGGGCCCTTGCGCCAGCCGACGCCGATCTGGGTGTCGCCGACCAGGCGGCTGGTGGGATCGGTGGACCAGCCGGCGCGGTTCCAGCCGGAATCGCCGTGCAGCATGTTGAGGCCCACGGCGCGGCCGCTGGCGGCGGCGAACAGGTACCAGCGGCCCTTGTCGCCGAAGGCGCGGCTGCCGTCCTTGACGCCGAGCTGCTCGAGGCGCCTGGCGGCCAGGTCGGCCTTGGAGAGGTGAACACTGGCGCCCGCCTCGGCGGAGCCCGCGCCGTAGCTGTCGACGCCGACGCCGGCGTGCGGGGCGACATCCAGTTCGACCGGGCCGAAGCTGAAGCCGCGCGGCCAGCGGTGGACGTAGGTGACGTCGTAGGACTGGGTCTCCAGGTCCTCGCGCGTGCCGGGCAGGGCGACGCCGCCGGGGGCCAGGTGAAGCGTGCCGACGCTGACCCGCAGCGAATCGTTGCCGGAGCGGACCTGGGTCTCGCCGTTCCAGTGGAAGAGGCCGACGCCCGGGGCGTAGCTGTCGTTGGAGAACAGGGCCGAGGCGTCGAGGTCAGCGGCTGGCGCGCCGGGGCGGAAGGCGGCCTCGGCCAGCGCCTGGGCGGTGGCCGACGACGTCGCCGCCGGCGGCGCCGCCATGGCGAGGCCCGGCATGGCGAAACCCGGGGCTCCGCAGCCCAAGACGATGGCCCAGACAGCCATGCGCCGCATCAGACGTTTCTCCCCGTCCCAGTCCTTGTGTAGCAGCTACGCTTCACAAATCCATGGACGTCCAAAATCCCGAGCGGTTGCCCGGTTCCAAATCTCTCGCAAATCTCATGCCGCGGCGTTGAGCCAACTCAAACGACAAGGCGCGGCGCGTTTTGCGCGGGGATGCGCCGCGCGAGGACCAAAGGAGGCATCGATGCCTGCGACCGAGCCCTGCCGGAGCCTGCGATGAGCGGCGCGCCCCGATTCGTCGGCTGGGCGCTGGACCGCGCCGAGCGCGAGGCCCTGCTCGCCCGCTTCCCGCCGCGCTACGCCAAGGTGGTGGCCGACCACGTGACCCTGAAGTTCGGCGACAGCGAGGCGAGGCTGCCCACCGAGACCGAGGGCGAGATCGTGGGCGAGGCCGACGACGGCCGCGGCGTGCAGGCGATGGTGGTGCGCATCGGCGGCACGACCGAGCGGCCGGACGGCTCGACCTATCACATCACCTGGTCGCTGGGGCCCGGGCGGCAGGCGAAGGAGAGCAACGACGTGATCGCCGCGCGGGGCTGGCGCGCGTTCGAGGCGCCGACGCCGGTCAAGCTGCAGCCGCAGGGCTGGCCGCGCTGAGACCGACGTTGGCAGCAGGCTCCGCCTGCGAGTGCTAAATGTCTGATTTAAAGGAACATTTCAGCGACTCATGCATACAGTAGCCCGGCGCGGACCCGCGCGGGCCGCGCTCCGGATTCACAGTCCCGAGGTGAGCGAATGCTGGCGTCGTCCGAGTTCAGGAAGCAGCTGGAAGGATACGGCCTGACGACGGCCGAGATCCTCTACCGCATGCCCGACCATCCCAGCCTGCTGCAGAGCTACATCTGGCAGGACTACGACCTCTGTCCGGAGTTCCCGGTGCTGAAGAAGTTCCTGGATTTCTGGGCGCGGACGCTGGAGGGGCCGCTGTTCAAGGTGACGGTAGGGCACTGCAAGCTGATCAAGCCGGCCGAGCTGAAGGCGATCGGGGCGGAGTTCAAGCTGCACTGAGGGGCCGCGGCCTCGACTTCGCCGCCGTTCGGGGCGACTGATGCGGCCCCGCCGTCCGAGGTCGCCCGCTTGCGCAAGCTTCGCACCGTCTGCTTGGCCGCGCTCGCCGCGCTGGTCCTGGCGAGCTGCCAGGGCGGCTCCGACCGGGCCGCCTGCCCGGCCGGCCAGCGGTGCTTCGAGTTCGGCCTGTCGCTGGAGCCGGCCACCCTCGATCCGCAGAAGGCCAACCTGGTCACCGAGAGCTGGGTGATCGGCGACCTGATGATGGGGCTGACCACCGACGGGCCGGATGGATCGCCTGTGCCGGGGGGCGCCACCTCCTGGACCACCAGCCCCGACGGCCTGGTCTGGACCTTCCACCTGCGGCGCGGGGCGAGGTGGTCGGACGGCGTCCCGGTGACCGCGCAGGACTATGTGTTCGGGCTGCGAAGGCTGGTCGATCCGCGGACCGCCTCGATCTACGCCTACCTCGCCTATGTGATCAAAAACGCCCAGGCGATCAGCGACGGCAAGGCCGCGCCCTCGAGCCTGGGGGCCAAGGCGCTGGACCCCTATACCCTGCAGCTGACGCTGACGCACCCGGCGCCCTACCTGCTGGAGCTGACCAAGCACCAGAGCTTCTTCCCCGCCCCGGAGCACGTGGTGGAGAAGTACGGCGACGGCTGGGTGGCGCCGGGACGCTATGTCTCTAACGGGCCCTACCGGCTGGTCTCCTGGCGGCTGGGGGACCGGATCACCCTGGCCAAGAACCCGCTGTTCTACGACGCCGCCCACGTCTGCTTCGACCGGGTGGACTATTTCGCCACGCCCGACGCCATCTCGGCCGAGCGGCGGGTGCAGACCGGCGAGCTGGACGCCACCAACACCTTCCAGTCGAACCGCATCGGGCGGCTGCGGCGGATCATGCCGGGCTATGTGCACGTGCACACGGCGCTGGCGACCGTCTACCTGTCGTTCAACACCCGCGACGTGAAGCCCCTGCAGGACATCCGCGTGCGTCGGGCGCTGTCGGAGGCGATCGACCGCGACTTCATGACCGCCAAGCTGATGCGGGCGGGGCAGATCCCCGCCTATTCCTTCGTGCCGCCGGGGACGGCCAACTATCCGCAGGGGGCGCACACCGTCTGGGCCGGCGAGCTGCTGGCGCAGCGGCAGCGCGAGGCCAAGGCGCTGCTGGCGCAGGCCGGGTTCTCGCCGGCGCATCCGCTTAAGCTGCAGATCAAGACCTCGAACAACTCCGAGACCCTGCTGCTGGCCCAGGCGCTGCAGGCCGACTGGCGCTCGATCGGGGTGGAGGCGAGCCTGGTGCAGAACGACGGGCCGGTGGTGTTCGCCGCCTACGCCAACCGCGACTTCCAGGTGGGCTTCATGTCCTGGTACGCCGACTTCAACGACCCGATGACCTTCCTGGGCCTGCTGAAGTCGGACACCGGCGCGCAGAACTACGGCGACTACAAGAACCCGGCCTACGACGCCCTGCTGGCCAAGGCCGACGCGGAGCCGGACGCCGCCCGCCGCGGGCGCATCCTCTCACGCGCCGAGCAGCTGATGCTGGACGACGAGGCGCTGGCGCCCATCGACTTCACGGTGAATCGCGAACTGGTGAACCCGCATATCACCGGCTGGGTGGACAACGCCGAGGACTTCCACCGCACGCGCTGGCTCTGCCGCAAATAGGCCCCCCGCGCGGCGGCGGGGGGCGCGATCCGGTCAGCGCCGGTCGTAGCGCCACTCGTAGTGGCAATGGTTGCGGCCGTTGTGCTTGGCGATCTGGTGGCCGGCCACCGCCCCGACACCGGCGCCGATGACCGTGCCGCCGAGCCGGCCGCCGCCGTGCGTCAGGGTGTTGCCCAGGAGGCCGCCGGCCACCGCGCCGATGGCGGTGCCGGTGTTGCGGGCGTGGCGGCTGGCGCCGCAGACCAGGACGCGGTGACGTTGGTGCGGGTGGTGCGGCTGCGCCTGGGCGGCGAGCGGGGCGGCGGCCAGGGTCGCGGTCGCCAGGGCTAGGCTCGCCGATGCGATCAGCTTGTTGCGCAAGTCTCGTTTCTCCTTGGTTGCGTCGACACGCTCGAGGTCAGAACCCCTGCCGGGGCGCATGGTTGCGGCCGCCGCCCCGCCTGCGAGCTGCGCCGTGGCGGAACCGGACCGGGCGCTGATGTCTTTTTTCGGGCGCCTGCCGGCGGCCAGACCCGCCGGCGCTAGGAGAAAACGCCATGTCATTCATCGCCTGGATCGTTCTGGGCCTGATCGCCGGCTGGATCGCGAGCATGCTGGTGAACCGGCGGGGCGGCAGCCTTGTGCTGGACCTCGTCCTCGGCGTCGTCGGCGCGTTCGTCGGCGGCTTCCTGTTCACCCGCTTCGGGGCCGCCGGGGTGACGGGCCTGAACATCTATTCGATCCTCGTCGCCATCATCGGCGCGGTGGTCGTGCTGTTCATCTATCACGCCATCGCCGGCCGCCGCGCGCTTTAGCGGCCGTTCGGTGGAGAGTCGAAGGGCCCCGCCGTCGCCGGCGGGGCTTTTTGATTCCGGACTGCGATTCCCGGGTCGAAAGGGAACGCCTGCGCCGGACGGCCGGTTGGCGAGGCGTCCAGCCAGAGGAGGCGCGCATGGCCGACGATATCCGCAAGACCGAACAGGGCGGCGGCCCCAAGACCGACGGCGGCGGCGGCGCGCCGCTGCGCACCGGCTATGGCGCAGGCGGGCTGGGCGCCGGCGGCGACCGCGCCCACCACGGCCAGGGCGAAATCCCGCCCAACACCTGGGACGCACCGGGCGTCACCCCCGACGGGCGGCGCACGGGATCGGCCACCGAAGGTCCCCGGATGCCGGTGGACGGCGAGTCCGGACCCGACGGCGGCTGAGCCCCTCGCGGGACTAGTTCATCGCCGCCATGAAGCTGCTGTCGCCGCCGCGGGCCAGGATCACCGACTGGGCGTCGATGTGGCGGCCGCGCTCGTCGAGCTCCAGGTGCACGTGGTTGGTGATGCCCGGGTAGCGCGACTGCAGGCTGAGCGCCGTTCCGATCGGGCGGCCCAGCGCCACGCTCTGGCCCACCCGCACATCCGGACGCACGTAGAACACCCGCGCCTCGAGCTTCAGCGCCGGATTGTCGATCTGCACGTAGCGGAGCTGCAGGTTGCCCGGATAGGCGTAGCCGATCCTGGCCACATAGCCCGAGATCGGCGCCACCACCGTCTGGCCGGGCCGGGAGTCGTAGTCGACGCCCTCGTGTTCGCGCTCACCCCCGTCGCGGACCGCGTGGAAATAGCCGTAGCCGTAGGCGTCGTGGCCGCGCGGCGGCCCGCCGGTGGGATTGGCGAAGTCGGGCGCGCCGTCGCCGTCGATGTCGATGCCCTCCCATTCGGGACCGAGCGGAAGCGCCGGCTGCAGATGCGGCGGCTGGGTGAGCGCGGCGAGCGCGATGTGCCGCGGGCGGCTCTGATGGCGCAGACTGGAGCGCACCGCCGCCTCGGCGACCCCGAGCGACCCCACAGCAACAGCCAGCGCCATCGCCAGCATGGGCGCGCCCGCCAGATGCTCCAGACGCTGCCGGATCCAGTGAACAAGCTTGACTGTCGAGATGAAGGCCGATCGCATGCCGGCCCAGATGCCTCAAAGGATCGCCTCCATTGATGCGTCATCTCGCCGCGAAGCGATAACAACTTCGGCGCCACGAGGATATTGCGGCGCGATCCCGCACTCTTGTTGGCGAGACTGTGGCGGTTGCAATTTCGGGGGCGCCCCTTCGACAATCTCCGCCCGCGCACGCGGACGCTTGCACGATCGTCGCATATGGGCCCTAGCTTCACCCTCAGTTGAGCGGGGGGACGACGATGGCGGATCCGGCGAAGGCCTGGGCGTTGGCGGCGGCGCTGATGGCGGCAGGGGCGGCGGCGCCGGCGATGGCCGCGGCGCTGCAGACGGGCGAGCTCACGCCCACGGGGGATGCGATCACGCCGGCGGCGGCGCCGGGGGCGATCTTCCAGAAGCTCAACCCCGACCTGCCGGACGCGCCCGGATACACGGCGGGTCAGGCCTCCGCCGTGGCGCTGTCCCCCGACGGGCGGACGCTGCTGATCCTGACCAGCGGCTTCAACCGCATGCTGGGACCCGACGGGAAGCCGCTGCTGAGCCAGTCAAACGAGTACGTGTTCGTCTACGACGTGGCCGGCGCGCAGCCGAAGAAGCTGCAGGTCATCCAGGTCCCCGACACCTTCATCGGCATCGGCTGGGCGCCCGCCGGCGACCGGTTCTTCGTCTCGGGCGGCGTCGACGACGACGTGCTGGAATACGTGGCCGGCCCGGGCGGATTCGCCAAGGCCCGGACCTTCCCGCTGGGCCACAAGGCGGGCCTTGGCCTGGAGGTGAAGCCGGAAGCGGCGGGCCTGGCGGTCAGCCCCGACGGCAAGCGGCTGCTGGTGGCCAACCTGCAGAACGATTCCGTGACCCTGATCGAGCTCGCGACGGGGGCGATGAGCGAGCTGGACCTGAGGCCCGGCGTGCACGACCCCAAGCGGGTGGGCGAACCCGGCGGGACCTTCCCCCGCGCGGTGGCCTGGGTGTCCGACTCCAAGGCCTATGTCGCGAGCGAGCGTGACCGCGAGATCATCGCGCTGCGGCTGGGGCCGCGCGGGCTTGCGCTCGGCAAGCGCATCGCCGTGCGCGGCCAGCCCGTGGCGCTGACCGCCAGCGCACGGGCGGAGCGCCTCTACGCCGCGCTCGACAACACCGACGGCGTGGCGGTGGTCGACCCGCGCACCGACCGGCTGCTGGAGACCATTCCGACCGCCGCGCCGCCCGCGGTGCTGGCCCGCACGGGTCCGCTGGGCGGAGCGGGCAGCAACAGCCTGACGCTGACCCCGGACCCGCACACCCTGCTGGTGGCGAACGGCGGTGAGAATGCGGTGGCCGTGGTGCGGCTGGACGATCGGGCGGCGGGCGTGAAGCCGGCGCCGGCCAAGCGTCGCCGCGGCGGCGACGACGACGACGAGGCGCCGCCGGCGGCGAAGTCGGAGGTGGTGGGCCTGATCCCCACCGGCTGGTACCCAACCGGCGTCGCCATGCGGCCCGACGGGCGGCAGATCTATGCGGTCAACGGCAAGTCGATCCCGGGCCCCAATCCGGACGCCTGCCGCAACAACCTGTCGATCGCGCGCGATGCGCGCTTCGCCTGCGGCGCCACCAACACCTATGTGTGGCAGCTGGAGAAGGCCGGCTTCCTGACGCTGCCGACGCCGACGCCCGCCGAGCTCGGCCAGCTGACCCGTCAGACCGCCTTTAACGACCACTTCCCGGGGACCCAGGACACCCGCGCCGCGGAAGCGACGATGGCGTTCCTGCGCCGGCGCATCCATCACGTGATCTACATCGTGAAGGAGAACCGCACCTACGATCAGATCCTGGGCGACCTGGAGGTGGGCAACGGCGATCCGAAGCTGGCGGTGTTCGGCCACGCGATCACGCCCAACCAGCACGCGCTGGCCCGCCGGTTCGTGGACCTCGACAACTTCCTGGACAGCGGGGAGAGCTCGAACACCGGCTGGAACTGGTCAACGGCGGCGCGCACCAACGACTGGACCGAGCGCGAGGCGCCGGTGAACTACGCCGTGCGCGGGCTGCAGTACGACCAGGAGGGCGACAACCGGAACCTCAACGTCGGCTTCGCCACCACCGACGAGCGGCTGAAGGCCGATCCTCTGGGCCCGGCCGATCCCAACATGCTGCCAGGAGCCCGCGACGTGGCCGCGCCCGACGGCCCGGGCGGCGAGGCGGGCGCCGGCTACATCTGGAACGGGGCGCTGCGGGCGGGCCTGACCGTCCGCAACTGGGGCTTCTACGGCGACCTGGCGCTCTATGAGAAGGCGGCCGGCAAGCACCAGACGCCGCGCCTGCGCGAGCCCTGGAAGACCCACACCGTCGTCTTCACGCCGACCAAGGCGGCGCTGATGAAGATCACCGACCCGTACTTCCGCGGCTTCGACCAGGCGTTCCCGGACTACTGGCGCTACAAGGAATGGGAGCGCGAGTTCGACGGCTTCGAGAAGGCCGGCAAGGCGCCCAACCTGATGCTGGTCCGCCTGCCGCACGACCACACGGGCGACTTCGCAGAGGGGATCGACGGGCTCAACTCGGTGGAGACCGAGGTCGCGGACAACGACTACGCCGTGGGCCTGCTGGTGCAGAAGGTGGCCAGGAGCCCCTTCGCCAAGGACACCCTGATCTTCATCGTCGAGGACGACGCCCAGGACGGACCCGATCACGTGGACGCCCACCGATCGGTGATGTTCGCCGTGGGTCCCTACGTGAAGCAGGGCGCGGTGGTCGCGACCCGCTACACGACGGTGAACCTGCTGCGCACCATGGAAGACGTGCTGGGCATCTCGCCGCTCGGCCTCAACGACGCCCTGGCCGAACCGATGGCGCAGATGTTCGACACCCACGCCTCCGGCGCCTGGACCTTCCAGGCCGCACCGTCGGCGATCCTGCGCTCGACGAAGCTGCCGCTGCCGCCGGAGACGGCGAAGGAGGCGGCCTGCGTGATCCGGCCCAAGCACAGCGGCGCCTATTGGGCCAAGGCGATGGCGGGGCAGGACTTCAGCGCCGAGGACCGGCTGAACACGCCGGCCTACAACCTGGCGCTCTGGCGCGGGCTGAAGGGCTCGGCGCCCTATCCTGCCGCACGCAACGGCGCGGACCTGCGGGCGCATCGGGGACGGCTGCTGGCCGCCTACCGGCGGGGCCCTTGCGCGTCCTGACGACTCGGACAACGCAGCGGCCGAACTGTCATCTTCCGCGTGCGAAGGTGCGGCCGCTCCACCTCTTCCTGCGAGACATCCTGTGCCCGTCGTATCCCGCTTCCTCCGCCGCGCCGCCCTGTCGACCGGACTGTCCACCGGACTGGCGACCGGACTGGCGCTGTGCATCGCCTCGGCCGCCCAGGCCAGGCCGCACAACGTCATCATCTTCGTGGCCGACGGACTGCGCTCGCACATCGTGACGCCCCGGACGGCGCCGGCGCTGGCCGCCCTGCGCCGCGAGGGCGTGGACTTCCAGAACAGCCACTCGCTCTATCCGACGGTCACCACGCCGAACGGCTCGGCGATCGCCACCGGCCACTACCTGGGCGACACGGGCGACTTCGGGAACATGCTCTTTGTCGGCCGGCCGCTGTCGCCGAAGTCGACCTCCTCCGTCGTGCCGCTGGAGGACGACGGCGTCCAGGCGCAGATGAACGCCCGCTACGGCGGCGACTACCTGGGCGAGGAGAGCTTCGTCGAGGCGGCCCGGGCGCAGGGCTACGCCACCGCCGTGGTGGGCAAGCTCGGGCCCGCCGGGGTGCAGGACGTCCGCGACCGCGACGGCCGGGGCATCCTGATCGACGACGGCACGGGCCGGAGCTTCGGCGTCCCGCTGCCGCCGGACGTGGCGGCGGCCATCCAGGCCGCGGGCCTGCCGGTCGAGGCGCCGTTCCGCGGCGCGAACGCGGCCGTCGGCAGCTTCGACAAACCCGGGACGAAGGTGGCCAACGTCGTCCAGCAGGACTGGTTCGTCGACGTCGCCACGAAGGTGCTGCTGCCGCGGTTCAAGGCCGAGAAGAAGCCGTTCGTGCTGGTCTTCTGGTCGCGCGATCCGGACGGCACCCAGCACGGCGAGGGCGACAGCCTGAACAGCCTGACGCCCGGCATCAACGGGCCTACGACCATGGCGGCGATCCGCAATGCGTCGAACGACCTGCAGGCGCTGCGCGCGGCGGTGGCGAAGCTGGGGCTGGCGGCCGACACCGACATCGTGGTCACCGCCGACCACGGCTTCTCGGTGGAATCGCGCCAGAGCCGAACCAGCGTCTCGGCGACCTATCGCTATCCGGACGTGCCGGCGGGATTCTTGCCGCCGACCTTCGCGGCCATCGACCTCGCCCAGGCGCTGGGCCTGCCGCTGTACGACCCCGCAGGGCGGCCGGTGGACCCCAAGTCCGGCCAGCGGCCGCGCGGCGGCGCCCTGATCGGACCGGATCCGACGCACCCCGAGATCGTCATCGCGCCGAACGGCGGGACCGACCTGATCTACCTGCCGGGGGCCGACGCCAAGGCGCTGGCCCCGCGGGTGGTCGAGGCGCTGACCCGCGAGGACTACACGGGCGCGATCTTCGTGCGCGACGCGCTGGGCTCCCTTCCCGGGACGCTGCCGACCAGCGCCGTCGGGCTGGCCGGGGATGCGCGGACCATCGCGCCGGACATCGTGGTGGGCTTCCGCAGCTTCTCCACCGGATGCGCCGACCCCGAGGTTTGCGGCGCCGAGGTGGCCGACACCGACCTGCAGCAGGGCCAGGGCATCCACGGCTCCTTCGGCCGCCAGGACACCCACAACTTCATGGCCGCGACCGGCCCCGACTTCCGCAAGCGGTTCGTCGACCCGGACCCGGTGAGCAACGCCGACTGGGCGCCGACGCTGGCGCACGCGCTGAAGATCGATTTCCCCGCGCGCGGGCATGCGACGGGCCGGGCGATGACGGAAGCCCTGGCGAAGGGCGAGACCACGCCGCGCGTGCGGCGCTACACCCTGCGCTCGGCCCCGGCCGCGAACGGGTTCGTGACGGTCCTCGACGGTCAGACGGCGGACGGCCGCCGATATTTCGACGCAGCCGGCATGCCCGGACGCACGCTGGGGCTGAGGCCCTAGCGGCCGCAGGTCTAGCGGCCGGTGGTCAGGGGCGCGGAGGCGTCGGCGGAAGCGGCGGCGGCCTGGTCCTGCTGCGACCGGTAGAGGGCGAAATCCGGGAAGACGTCGGCCAGGGGCTTGTCCTCGGGCAGGACGTAGACCACGCCGCCGTCGCCCTTGAAGGACGGTTGGACGATCCGCGCATAGAACTGGAACGGCAGGTTGATGCAGCCGTAGGTGATGCGGTTGTCCTTCGGCGTGCGCGACTTGAGCCGCTCGAACCGATGCTCCTTCGGCGCGCCCTGGATCACCGGATGCATCGAGATGGCGTCGCCGTAGTCGACCCACAGCACCTCGCGGCCCGACCGGTCGCGGCCGTAGCGGGCGATGAAGCGGCCGGCCGGCGTGGTCCGCTCGTCGGGCTTGATCGCCGAGAGCGGCATGTCGCCGATGCCCGGCAGGGAACCGTCGCCGCGGGCGAGGCCCACGAGCGCCGGCGCGCGGCCCCGCAGACGGCCCTCGGGACCGAAGACGAACACCTCGGCGGCCACCTTGTCGACGACCGCGAACGGGCGGCCGTTGGCGTCGCCCGACTCGACGGCCCAGCGGGCCAGGTCGGTCACGGTGGCCGAAGGCGCGGCCGCGACAGCACGCGCGTGCGCGTGCCGGGCGGCCGCCAGACCGGAGCCGCCCGACGCCACGCCGAGCGTCAGCGCCAAGACCGCCAGGGCGATCCTTGCGGATTTCGGCATGCAGACGCTCCGTGACCGAGGCAGGACCTCGGCCTTACTAGCCGAACGGAAGGCGGCCCGCCACGTCGCGGGACGTCCGCCGGGCCTCGTCAGTGGCGCGCGCGGTGCGCCGTCGCGGCCTGTTCGAGCGCATCGACCCGTGGGGTGAGCTGGTCGAGGCGCGCATTGGCGTTGCGGGCGTCGGTCCCGGCCGCCTGGGCCGCGGCGTTGGCCGCATCGGCCTTCTGGCCGGCCTGCTCCGCCTTCTGGTCGGCGGCCTGCGCCTTCGCATCCACCGCATCGACGCGCGTGTTCACCGCGGCGATGTGTTCGTCCACGTAGCTTTCCGTGGCGCAGGCGCTGAGGCCGAAGCTTCCGAGCGCGAGCGCGGCGATCAGCTTGATTCTCAGGTTCCGATTGGCAGCCTTGAGCATGTCGCGTCCCTTGGTTCTGGATCCCAACGGCCCTATGAACCAAGTGAGCGGCGCCCCAGCGTTGATCGAGATCAACCGTGGCGATAATCGCGAAGCGATCAGATCGGGTGGCGGCTAGTGCTGGCTTTCCGGCATGCGCACGACGAGGCCGTCGAGCTCGTCGGAGACCTTGATCTGGCAGGAGAGCCGGCTGTTCTCCTCGACCCCCTCGGCGAAATCGAGCATCGACTCCTCCATGGCCGACTTGTCGCCGGTCTTGGACAGCCAGGCGGGGTCGACATAGACGTGGCAGGTGGCGCAGGCGCAGGCGCCGCCGCAGTCGGCGTCGATGCCGGGGATGTTGTTCTTCACCGCGCCTTCCATGACCGAAAGGCCGTTCTTCACGTCGATGACGTGCTCGGTCCCGTCGAACTCGATGTAGGTGATCTTCGCCATCGGTGTTCCGTTCCGCCCCCCTAGAGCCATCGCCGACGAGCGATGGGTCGGGATTGAAGAGTTGTGCGCGATCCGGGCGCAAGGCCGGCTTCCACTTCTGCTGGATCGCGCATCAGGCGGCGACCTCTTTCATGGAAACAGTCGGGTCCGCAAGCTTCGCCTTGTCGACGGGCCTGCGCGACGCGATGAGCTGCTTGCCCATCATGAACTCGGGCGGCGAGTTGATCGATTCCACCGACTGCACCTGGTCGCCCTTGAGGTGGAAGACGGCGAACCTGGCGCTCGCCGGGTCGCCGCGCAGCAGCACCTGGTCGGCGTCGAACGGCAGGCCGGCGATCTGCAGCTTGATGTCGTACTGGTCCGACCAGTTCCACGGCACCTCCGGCGCTGGCGGCGGCCGGCCGGTGATCGCGCAGGCGGCCTGCTTGGCCTGCTCGAGCGCCGAGGGGACGCTCTCGGGACGGAACATGCGCTCGTAGAGCGGCATCGGCCGGTGGGTCACGTCGCCGATGGCGAAGACGGCCGGATCGGAGGTGCGCGCCTCGAGGTCGACGACCACGCCGCGGGCGCATTCCAGCCCCGCCTCGCGGGCGATCTCGTCGTTGGGATGGGCGCCCACGCCCACCACCACGGCGTCGCAGGCCAGGACGCGGCCGTCGGCGAGCTTCACGCCGGTGACGTGGCCGCCCCGGCCTTCGAAGCCCACCACCGTGCAGCC
>JAGWSE010000099.1 GCA_028869395.1 Alphaproteobacteria bacterium
CCGGCCGGCGAACACCGCGTCGGGGACCTCGTCCAGAGGGGCGGCCCAGCCGGCCAGGGGGGACAGCAGCGTGAGCCTTGTCATCGGGCGGCGGGGGCCATCTGGGGAGCGACCTCTGGAGCGACTTCTGGGGCGACGTTGGGGGCGGTTGCGGCCCGCGGCAGCAGGCGGACCTCGCCGATCGCCGGTAGGGGGGCATACGAGCGGCCGGTGAAGGTGAGGCACAGGTCATGGCGCCCGCTCAGCCGCGGCAGCCGCGCCGTGAGCGTGGTGAGCGTCCCGGGCTCTCCGGGCGGCAGCGGCTCGACCGCCACGGGGTCGGAGAGGCAGTTGTCCTCCCGCACCTCGAGCTCGCCGCCCGGGCGCCGCGGCGGGCGCACCATGGCCAGGTCGTGGCCCGGATCGAAGGCGAAGTTGAACGGCAGGCGCTGGAAGGTCACCGCCAGCCCTGCCGTCCGGTCGAGATCGGCCCCCGTGAAGATCCAGCAGGGATCCTGGGGATTGACCAGGTAGGTCCGGGGCGCGCGGCCGGGCGCCCCCTCCAGGTCCAGGGAGAGCTTGCTGTTGCACAGCTCGAGGTCCTGGCTCATCCGGTCCGACAGGCCGCGCGGTCCGATCCGGCGGGTCAACACCGGGCCGAGCGGCCGGCCGACGGCGACCAGCACCGCCTTCAGGGTGGCGGGGACGGGACTGGCGATCGGGCCGGCGTAGAGGCGCGAGGCCGGCCCCGGGACGGAGCCGTCCAGGGTGTAGCGGACCTCGCCCAGGCCCGCGGCGTCGATCAGGCTGACCCGGTCGCCGGGGCCCGGCGAGGCGGTGACGGAGACGGCGGCGAGGTCGGGATGCAGGCCCAGCGCCCGCTCACGGGCGAGCTCGGCGGGGAGCCGGGCGAAGAAGCCGGGCCAGCTCTTGCCCGACGGCGCCGACCAGGCGGTCTCGGCGAGGGCCGCCAGGCGGGGGAAGGCCATCGCCTCCAGGTCGCGGGCGGTGCGCACGTGCTCGGTCCAGACCGCGCCCTCCACGCCGAGGATGTGCGCGGCCTGCGCCGGGGGCGCGCCGGGCGGCATCGGCTCGAAGTCGTAGAGCGACTTCAGGTCGACGATGAAGCCGCGGCCCGGCGGCTCCCCGGGCGAGGCGCCCTGGCGGTTGTCGAAATAGTAGATCGGGGAGGGGGCCAGCACCGCGTCGTGGCCCTGGGCGGCCGCCGCGAGGCCCCCCGCCACACCGTGCCAGGAGGTGACCACGGCGGACGGCGGCAGTCCGCCGCCCTGCAGGATCTCGTCCCATCCGACCAGCCGCCGCCCGTGCGCCGCAAGGAAGGCGGCGATGCGGCCCGTGAACCAGGCCTGGAGCGCGGCGGGGTCTGTCGCGCCAAGCGCCTTCAGCCGGGCCTGGGCCGCGGGCGCGGCGTACCAGCGCTCGCGCTGCGCCTCGTCGCCGCCGACGTGGATATAGCGGCCCGGGAACAGCGACATGACCTCGGTGAGCACGTCCTCCAGGAACCCGAGGGTGCGATCGTCGACGTTGTAGACATAGGGAAACCCGCCCCACCTGACCTGGTCGGCGCGATCAGGCGCGGGACCGGCGCCGAACCGCGGATAGGCCAGCAGAGCCGAGAGCGCGTGACCCGGCATCTCGATCTCCGGCACGATGGTCACGTGATGGGCGGCGGCGTAGGCCACGATCCGGCGGACCTGGGCCTGGGTGTAGAAGCCGCCGTAGGGTTTGCGCCCGTCGGGCGAGCCCGGCTCGGGAGTCCGCCAGGCGCCCACCTGCGTCAGCCGCGGATACTTGCGGATCTCCAGCCGCCAGCCCTGGTCGTCCGTGAGGTGCCACTGCAGGACGTTCAGCTTCAGTCGCGCCATGGCGTCGATGATCTTCTCGATCTCGGCCGGGCTCTGGAAGTGCCGGGCGGAGTCGAGCATCAGGCCGCGCCACGCGAACCGGGGGGCGTCCGTGATGCGCGCCGCCGGAAGCTGCCTTCGCGGGCCGGGGGCGGCCGCCGCGAGCTGCCAGAGCGTCTGGGCGCCGTAGAACAGGCCCGCGTCGTCGCGGGCGGCGATCACCGCCCGGCCATGGCCGATGGAGAGGTCGTAGGCCTCGCCGGCGGGCCCGGGGGCCCGCTCGAAGGCGATGGCCGCGCCGGCGCCGTCCAGGCCCTGACGGGGGGCGGACCGCACCGGCAGGTCGAGCCCGAGGGTGCGCTTCATCAGCCGCCTCAGATCGTGGGCGGCGGCCAGGGCCCCGGCGTCGCCGGCCGGCGCAAGGATCGGGACGCCGCGCCCCAGCGCCAGGCCGGCCCCCGGCAGAACCTCTGCGGCGCGGGGGGCGGGAACCACCTGGAGGGCCGGCTGCGCCCGCGCCAGCCCCGCCGCGCCGAGCAGCAGGGCGATCAGCAGGGCGAGCGCGCGGCCCCTAGCCACCGTGGGGGCTCCGGGCCGCGACCTCGCTGTCCTCGCCGCCGATCCACGTCTCCAGCACCTGCAACTCGTCGTCGAGCAGGACGAGGTCGGCCCGCAGTCCGGGCGCGATGCGGCCGATCTGGTGGCCAAGGCCCAGGAATTCCGCCGGATAGCGGCTGGCCATGCGGGAGGCCTCGGCCAGGTCGAGGCCCAGCATCCGCACCGCGTTGCGCACCGCCCCCGCCATGTCCAGGTCCGAGCCCGCCAGGGTGCCGTGCTCGTCCACGCAGACGCCGCCCTTCACCGTGATCCGCTTGCCCTGCAGGACGAAGGTTGTCTCCGCGGCGCCCACCGAGGGCATGGCGTCGGTGACCAGGATGAAGCGATCGGCGGGGCGGCAGCGCAGCGCGATGCGGAGCACCACGGGATCGACGTGGCGGCCGTCGACGATCAGGCTGCACCAGCTCGTCTGGTCCTCCAGAGCCGCTCCCACCACGCCCGGCTCGCGGCTGGCCAGCGGCGACATGGCGTTGAACAGGTGGGTGAAGCCCGTCAGCCCGTGGGCGAGCGCCGCGCGGATGGTGGCGTAGGAGGCGTTGGTGTGGCCGGCCGAGACCACCACCCCGGCGCGGGCAAGGCGCTGGATCACCTCGGGCGTGGTGGTCTCCGGCGCCAGCGTCACCAGGGTGCGCCCGGCGTCGAGGGAGGTGAGGATCCGCAGGGCGGCCTCGTCGATCGGGCGCAATTTGGAGAGTTCGTGGATCCCCTTCCGGCGAGGGCTGAGGAACGGGCCCTCGATGTGCACGCCCAGGACGCCGGGCGCGCCGCGCACCAGCGACTGGCGGGTGGCCGAGATCGCCCGCTCGACGACCGGCATCTCGTCGCTGATCAGGGTGGGCAGGAACCCCGTCGTCCCGAACCGGCGGTGGGCCGCGCCGATGGCGGCGATGGCCTCCGGGGTCGGATCGTCGTTGAACAGCACCCCGCCGCCGCCGTTCACCTGCACGTCGACGAAGCCGGGCAGCAGCAGCGCCCCCTTCAGGTCCCGGGTGTGCGCGCCGGCGGCGACCTCGGACTGCGGCCCCACGGCGGCGATATGACCGCCCGCCAGGCGCACCGCCAGGCCCTCCCGCGCCCCGGCGTGGGTCATCACCCGCCCGTTGACCAGCGCGACGTCCATCAGAAAGTCTCGGTGATCTTGTTGAGGTGGGGCGGCCGGTCCGGATCGAGGCCGCGCGCCGTGGCGAGCGCGGCGGCCATCCGGTAGAAGCTCTGCAGAAAACCGATCGGCTCGACCAGCGGATGGGCGGCCACGGCCGGGAGCCGCACGGCCCCGGTGGGACCGCCGGCGCCCGCCTGAAAGACCTGCGCCCCCTGGGCCAGGCAGAGCCGGACGACGCCCTCCACGCCCTCGAGGCTCTCGTCGGACTGGGCGAAGGCCAGCACCGGGAAGCCGGGCCCCACCAGGGCCATGGGGCCGTGGCGCACCTCCGCGGCGCTGAAGGCCTCCGCGTGCAGCCCGCAGGTCTCCTTCAGCTTGAGCGCCGCCTCCTGGGCGGCGGCGTAGCCCACGCCACGGCCGAGCACGTAGAGGTCGCGGGCCTCGAGCAGGCCGGCTTCGGCCTCGCCCCAGTCGGCCAGCCAGGCGCGGGCGAGGGTCTCGGGCAGGCTCGCCACCGCCGCCTCCAGGGCGGCGTCCCCGGCCCACAGGGCGACCAGCTGGGCGACGGCGGCGAAGCTCGCCAGGCACGACTTGGTGGCGGCCACGCTGAGTTCCGGCCCGGCGTGCAGGGGAATGGCCAGGTCGGCGCGCGCCGCGAGCGGTGACTCCGCGTCGTTGACCAGGGCCACCACGGTGGCGCCCGCCGCCTGCGCGGCCTCGGCGGCGGCCAGCAGGTCGGGGCTGCGGCCGGACTGCGAGATCGCCAGGCAGAGCATGCCCGGCATGTCCGGCTGGGCCTCGTACACCGAGCTCACCGAGGGCGGCGCCGAGGCGGTGACCACCCCGAGCCGCGTCTCGACGAGGTAGCGGGCGTAGGTGGCCGCGTTGTCGGAGGAGCCCCGGCCGAAGGTGATCACCGCGCCCGGCGGGCGGGCGCGCAGGCGCTGCGCGAGCTCGGCCATGCGATCGTGGTTGGCGGCCAGCTGGCGCGCCACCGCCTGCGGCGCCTCGGCCGCTTCGCGGTGCATGCGCGTGGCGGGGCCAGAAGCCGGCGGGGGGGCCTCGGAAGCGTCTCGGGGGACGTCTCTGCTGGCGTCTTTGGGGGCGGGCTCCACGGTCAGGCTCCCCTGGCTCAGGAGGCGGATGCGTTGAGCTCGGCGACGAAGTCGTAGGCGTCGCCGCGGTAGTACGACTGGGTCACCTCGACCGGACGGCCGTCCTTCAGGAAACCTCGCCGCTCTATGAAGAGGCCCGGAGCGCCGTCCTCGACCCCCAGGAGCTTGGCGCGCTCCCCGGTGAACAGCACCGCCCGAAGGCGCTGCAGGGCGCGCACCGGCCGCGCGGAGTGCCGGTCGAGCGCCTCGTAGAGCGACTCCCCCACCGCCATCTCGCTCGGCAGGCAGAAGCCCGCGATGGTGGAATGCTCCAGCGCCATGGGCTCGCCGTCGGCGTAGCGGATGCGGTTGAAGCGGTAGACAAGGGCGCCGGGGCTCAGGCCCAGCGTCAGGGATTCCTCCGGGGTCACGGCCCCGGAGGCGCGGCTGAGCCAGACGCTCTCCGGGCGGCGGCCGCGGGAGACCATATCTTCCGAGAAGGAGGAGAGCTTGGAGAAGCTCTTCTCGACCCGGGCTTCCTCGCGCGCGGCGACGAAGGTGCCCGCGCCCTGCCGCCGGGTCAGCATGCCCTCGGCCACCAGGGCGTCGAGGGCCTTGCGCACGGTGATCCGCGAGACCCCGAACTCCTCCGCGATCTCCCGCTCGGGCGGCAGGGCCTCCTCGGCGGCCAGGCGCCGGTCCTCGATCGCGGCGCGCAGGGCGCGCCGGAGCTGCTGATAGAGGGGCGCGCGGCTCTGCTCATCGAGCTCTCCGATGAGTCTCAGAAACGAAGCCGCCACCTGGCCCTCCTCACGCGCCGATCCGGGATCGTTGTGCCACACCGTAGTACCAGTTGCATATCAATTTCTGAATGGTCTTTAAAAGGCTCTAGTTTGGGCTTGCGCCGGACCTGCGTTCTGTGACAGCCTCGCTTCAACTGGACGCCGTGGGGTGCGATTGGCGCCACGGCTGTACGCGTTGGTATTGAAATGGATCTACGCGGGCGCGCCGGGAGGGGGCGCCGGATTGGGGGAGAAGAAGCCATGAACCTACGTCGGCGCATCTTGGTGGCCTCGGTGAGCGCGGCGGCCTTGGCCGGCCTCGCCGCCGGCCCGGCGCTCGCCGCGGACCC
This sequence comes from Alphaproteobacteria bacterium, assembly GCA_028869395.1. Classification (GTDB taxonomy): domain Bacteria; phylum Pseudomonadota; class Alphaproteobacteria; order Caulobacterales; family Caulobacteraceae; genus Phenylobacterium. The sequence continues at coordinate 5,791 of JAGWSE010000099.1, forward strand.
GACGGCCTCGGTGAGCGAGGTCGTTGTCACCGGCATCCGCGAGTCGCTGCAACGGGCCATCGCCATCAAGAAGCAGAGCCTCGACCAGGTGGACGCCATCTCGGCGGAGGACATCGGCAAGTTGCCGGACAAGAACGTGGCCGACGCCCTGCAGCGGATCCCGGGCGTGAACACGGTCTCGGCGGCGAGCGGCGAGGGGGGCTTCGACGAGAACGACCGCGTGTCGATCCGTGGCACCTCGCCCAGCCTCACCCAGGTGACGGTCGACGGCCACGCGATCTCCACCGGCGACTGGTTCATCCTGGACCAGTTCTCGACGGTGGGCCGCAGCGTCAGCTTCACCCTGCTGCCGGCCGAGATCGTCCAGTCCACCTCGGTCTACAAGACCCAGGACGCCTCCATGCTGGAGGGCGGCGTAGCCGGATCGGTGGACATCGTCACCCGCCGGCCGCTCAGCTTCGCCGACCCCGTGTCCTTCCAGGGCTCCGCGGAAGGCGCGTGGAACTCGCTCAGCAAGCAATGGAAGCCGCAGGTGAGCGGCCTGGTGGCGTGGCACGACGCGGACGACACCTTCGGCGTGCTGCTGCAGGGATTCCACGAGGAGCGCTCTGTCGAGCGGTTCGGGCAGGAGACCCTCGGCTACACCCAGATCACCCCCGGCATGGTGACGGGCCAGCAGCACCCCGACCTGGTGGGCGTCTGGGCGCCGACCCTGATCGGCTCGTCTCTGTTCCAGCAGGTGCGCAAGCGCAGCGGCGGCGATGCGGTGGTCCAGTGGCGGCCCAACGACAAGCTGGAGCTGCGCCTCGACGGCTTCTACTCGAAGCTCAACGCCACCAACCACAACGACAACTACATGTACTGGGGCTCGAACGAGCTCGGCGTCAACTCGCCCACCAGCTACACCGTGAACGACAACACCCTGGTGGCGGCGAACTTCCCGCGCCTGTCCCCCGCCGGAACCCCGGTGAACGGGCTCATCGTGGACAACATCGTCCGCCCGGACGCCTCCGGGACCAGCTGGTACGTCAACCTCGACGGGGATTATCACGCCACCGACCGGCTCACCCTGCATGGGCAGGTCGGCTACACCCGCGGGATTGGCGACACCCCGACCGAGCCCGCCTTCGAGGTGGATGGGGTGACGGGCGTCGCCTACGCCCCTTCCGGGAACGGCTTCGCCGTGAGCCCCGCCGATATCAACCCGCAGAGCCCGGTGGGGCTCGCCAACGACTGGGCCTGGAACGAGACCTTCCGCTCGGTTGACCAGGAGACCTACGGCAAGGTCGACGGCGACTACCGATGGGAAAACGGGGCGCTCAAGGACATCGCCTTCGGCCTGCGCCTGGCCGATCACAAGCGGCAGGTGGACGGCTGGGACCGCGGCTGCTCGCTGGGGGCCAACGGCCAGTGCTGGACCACGCCGCCCATGCCGTTCTCGGCGACCAATCCCTCGTCCTACCCGAGCGGATACAACTCCGGCGCCCTCGACATCCCCGGCCTGCTCGTGCCGATCGCCGGTGACCCGGGGACCATCGAGAACATCCTCAACGGGATCAACGACGGGGTGCACGGCCCCATTTCCTCGATCAAGCAGGCCGTCAACTACTACTGGCCCGGCGCCTTCAAGGTGACCGAGCGTGACCTTGCCGGCTACGTGATGGCGCGGCTCGAGGGCGACGGCTGGCGCGGCAACGTCGGCGTGCGCGTGGTCGACACCAAGGAGAACGCCTACGTCAACATCTCGGACCCGGCCGGGACCCACCCAGGCGACATCCTGACATCGGCCTACGGCGCCTACTACGTGGACAAGGTGAGCCACGACTACCTGGACATCCTGCCCAGCGTGAACCTGATGCTGGACCTCAGCCCGACCGTGTTCCTGCGGTTCTCGGCCGCCGAGACCATGTCGCGGCCGGACTTCAGCGCGCTGGGGGGCACCGTCTCGCTCACCGACACCAACCTCACCGGCAACGGCGGCGATCCGGACCTGCGGCCGATCAAGGCGGCGGTCTACGACGCGGCGGTGGAGTGGTACTACGCGCCCACCTCGCTGGCGGCGGTGAGCGTCTTCTATGACGATCTGTCGTCGTACGTCAGCTACGGGGTGTCCAACGGGACCTACTTCAGCCAGTTCTACAACGCCTACAAGACCTACTCGATCTCCTCGCCGGTCAACACCTCGGGCGAGGTGCGCGGCGTGGAGCTGCAGGTGCAGCAACCTCTGCCGCACGACTTCGGGTTGCAGGCGAACCTCACCTACCTGGAAGCCAAGGAAGCCGACGGCGCGCCCCTGGTGGGCTCCTCCAGGCTGACCTACAACCTCGTGGGCTACTACGAGAACAGCTGGCTGTCGGCGCGCCTCGCCTACACCTACCGGTCGCACTTCTTCGTGGGCCTGGACCGCAGCGCGGCCGAGAACCAGGACGACTACGGCTCGCTCGACGGCTCGATCGACGTGAAGGTCAGCCGCAACCTGTCGCTGACGCTTGACGCGCTGAACCTCACGAACCAGCGGCTGAAGTACTACGCCCTGAACAAGAGCCAGCCGCGGGCGGTCTACGACAACGGCCGCCAGGTCTTCGTGGGCCTGCGCTTCAGGTACTGAAATCCTCCCCGGGACATCCCGGATGCGCCCGCTTCCCCTGGGCGCGGACTGTGAGCGGAGCGGCCCGGCCGCTCCGCTCGCCTTGTTTCAGGCGGCGGGATAGCCGTAACGGGCGATCCAGGGTGCGAGCGCCGGGAGCACGGGCGCAAGCTCGGCTGCGTACCGCCTCCAGCGGGCCACCCCCTTGCGGTTCACCCCCTCGCGCACCTGCGCGGCGCTGGGCGTCCTGACGCTGCGGTCGCGGGCGGTGGCGGCGGGGTCAGCCATGCGCGGGTCCCAGGCGAGGCCGAGCCGGTCGCAGATCCGCCTGAGACCCTCCGGGACGTCCTCGAGGAGCTTCTCGTGCCTGATCTCCGTGACCTCGAGCGGCAGGATCCGGCGGTAGGCATCCGCCAGGGCCATGGCGGCGTCGTAGGCGCCCGCGGCCTCGGCCAGCTCGGTGAAAGCGTAGGTCAGGGCGTTCATCTGGAAGTCCTGCCGGAAACAGCTCAGCACCACGTCGCGGGGATCGCGCAGAGCGAAGAGCACCCTGGCGGATGGGAAGAGCTTGGCGACCAGTGGCAGGTCCTCCGTCCCGGCGGGCGCCTTGTCGAGGAAGACGCGGCCGGCGGGATCGACCCCGCGGCTCCTGACCTCGGTCCAGTAGGCTTCGCGCCAGGCCGCCGCTTCGGCGCTGTCCAGCGCGGCGAGGCGCCTGAGCCCTTCAGGGTCCGCCAGGAATTCCGCGTGGGCCGACGCCAGGGTGGGCGCCTCTTCCAGGCTCACCACCTCCGGCGCGCCCGCCAGCGCCAGCTCCAGCAGCGTCGTTCCCGAGCGCGGGAAGCCCACCAGGAACACGTGGATGCTGGGGTCACGTGGCGAGGCGGCGGCCTGGGGCGCCTGGCGCCAGGGGGCGGCGTCGGCCGCCCGGAACCAGGCCTCCAGGCGGCGGAACCGCGCTGTGACGCTCTCGCGGCCAGCGGCGCGCTCGGCGTAGAGCGCCCGCTGGATGGCCTTGCCCTGGGCCGCCGCCGCGAAGGCCTGGGACGCCTTTCCCAGCCGGTCCAGGATGTCGCCGAGCCGGAGCAGCGCGCCGGCTTTCTGCGCCGGGGAGACGCGCGGGTCGACGGCGACCGCCTCGAGCGTCCGCCGCGCCGCCTCGAGGTCGCCCCGGCCGGCCGAGGTCTCCGCCGAGAGCCACTCGAGGTCGGGGCGGTCAGGGGCCAGAGACCGCAGCCGCTCGAGCAGAGCCTCCGCCTCAGCCCAACGGCCGTCTTCGACGGCGAGACGGGCCAGACCGAAGGCGGCGCCGAAGTGCCCAGGCGCCCGGGCGAGAGCCGCGTGCAGGCGGTCTCTCGCCGCGTCCACGCGGCTGAGGCCCAGCAGGACCTGTCCCGCCATGCAGAGCAGGTCCGGATCGCCCGGACATGCGGCGAGGCCCGCCTCGCTCGCCGCCAGCGCCGCCTCGAGGCGCTCTGCGGCGAGCTGAGCCTGTACAAGCCTCACCCAGGCCGCGGGCGCGCGCGGATGGGCGCGCGCCTCGGCGCTCGCCGCGGCGATGGCCTCTGCGAAGCGTCCCGCCCGGAGCAGGGCCGTCAGTCGATCCAACGAGGTCTTCCCGCGGTCTCCACAGCCCTATCTTGCAGACGGCCAGGCGCTTGGAAACCGGCGGGCGGGCGCGGCGGCGTCCATGAACGCGCCTGGCGGAGGCGGACGCATCGCGCCCGATGCGTGACCAGAGGTTGCGGGATCGCGGCGGTGGCGTTCAACCGCCCGCGCTCTGCGCCCGCCTCGCCGGTCCCGCGTCAGCGGTGTTGCGGTCCAGAGCGGCTGCGAGGGCGTCCATCAGGACGGCCATCTGCACGGGCTTGGCGACCACTGCGTCCATGCCGACGCGCACGTAGGCCTCGACCTGGTGGGGCATGGCGTTCGCCGTCAGGCCGATGATCGGCACAGGTGGCAGCCCAAGGCGGCTCTCCCGCGCCCGGATCACCTGGACCGCCTCGAGGCCGTCCATCACGGGCATCTGCACGTCCATGAGGATTGCGTCCCAGACCCCGGCCTCGGCCGCAGAGGCGGCCTTCTCGCCGTCATCCACGAAGGTCGCCTCGATCCCGACGTGCTCGAGGAAGGCCTTCAGCACCGCGCGGTTCGTTTCATGGTCCTCGGCGACGAGGATCCGCACGCAACCGCCCACGGATGGCGCGGGCGGCGCGCGATCCTCGGGCTGTGCGGCGAGCGGCGGCTCGGTGGGTTCGAGCGGCAGGCGGACGCGGAACCGGGTTCCCTCGCCGAGTTCGCTCGCCACCTCTATGTCGCCGCCCATCAGGGTCGCCAGCTCGCGGCAGATCGCAAGGCCGAGGCCGCTGCCGCCGAACTTGCGCGTCGTGCTGGCGTCGGCCTGCACGAAGGCGCCGAACAGCTTGGCAACGGTTTCGGGGGACATGCCCGGACCCGTGTCCGAGACCATGATCGTCAGCCACGGCGCCTGGTAGCTGAGCTCAGCCTCCACGGCGCCGCGCTCCGTGAACTTGACCGCATTGCTCAGCAGGTTCGAGATGATCTGGCGGACGCGCACCGGATCGCCCCGCCACCAGCCCCGGGCCGACGGCGTCACCACGACCTGCACCGTGAGGTCCTTCGAGGCGGCGAGGGACCGGAAGGAGTGCTGCAGGTCCCGGGCGAGCTCGCCGAGATCGATGCGCCCGTCCTCCAGGTCCAGCTTGCCCGCCTCGATCTTGGAATAGTCGAGCACGTCGTTGAGCAGCGCCATGAGGGCGGCGCCGGAGCGGCGGGCGACATCGAGGCGCTCGCGCTGGACAGGACTGAGCTCGCCCAGCGAAATGGCTTCGGCCATCCCAATGATGCCGTTGAGAGGCGTGCGGATCTCGTGGCTGATGTTGGCGAGGAAACGGCTCTTGGCCGCGCTCGCCTCCCGCGCCTCGGCGATGGCCGAAAGGCCCACGGCGCGAAGCACGTGCGTCGCGACGAGCAGCAGCACCGCGGCGGCGATGATGCCGCCGGCCTGAGAGAGCGAAGGGGTCGAGCCGGCCGCCCAGGCGGGCAGGGTGGCGCAGAGCAGCGCCGCCGGCGCGGCGCTCGCCAGGAATGCGGCGCGGGAGCTTCGGCTGGTCGCGGCGGCGTTCAGCAGGCCGCCCGCGAGGACCCAGCCTCCCGCGATCATCGTCCAGCCGTCCGCCGAGCGGACGCAGAGCACGCCCATGGCGGCGAACACGGCGTTGGTCAGGAACAGCAGGCCGAGCAAGGGCGCCGCGGGAACCGGGACGCCGCGATCGGCGCGTCGCCCCGCCATGCCGCTGATCGCAAACTCCAGGCCTTGCAGGGCGTACCAGCACAGAAGCCAACCGCCCGAAACCCACCAGCCGACGCGCGAGCCCATCGCGAGGCCGACGCCCAGGCCGATCAGAAGCCGCAGGCGCAGCTGTCGTCGGCGGCCAACGGCGGCCTGCACAAGCTCGTGGGAGGCGGGACGCCACATGTCCGTACGATAGCCGGCGTGACTTTAAGGAAGCGTTCCGTGGGCGGCCCGTCCCGCAGCGGCTGGGGCGTGGCGAGCACCGCGGCTAGGGGCGCTCAGGGTGCAATCGCAGGCCGGCCAGAGGTCGACGAAGCCCCGCCCCGGCGGTGGCTGGCGTCTCGACCTGCCGCCAGAGACATCGAGCCGTTCTACTGGGGGGCGAGATCCAGGCGGAATATGGCGATGTCGCCGGCGCGCAGGATCGGCATGGGCAGGCCTGTGGCGGCGATCTCGCGTCCGCTCGCATGGATCGTCTCGCCCGCGACCAGGGCCGGAACCGACTTCATCGTCACCAGCGGCCGCCTGGGGGGATTGAGCAGGCGGACGGCGTAGGCGGCGTCGGGATCCAGGCCCTTCAGCCGCAGGGGATCCATCCCGGCTGTCCGTGGGGTCTCGAGCTGCGCCACGCTGGCGACCGCGCCCTGCGCGCCCGCCATCATGAAGGCGACGGCGCCCGGATCGGGCGAAGTCTGACGCAACCTGCGGGCGCCCTCAAGAGCAGGTCGCAGCGCCTTGTAAAGGCGGATGAACCCGGCCAGCGCCTCCCGGTCCCGGTCCGAAAAGGCCCGAAGGTCGGCCTCGATCCCCATGTGGCCGAACAGCGCCGTCAGGGCCCGCAGCTCCAGGCTGGTCCGGCGGGCCGTCGTGTGGCTTGCGGCGGGGCCGACGTGGGCGCCCATCACCTCCGGCGGGAAGAAGATCGAGAACGCCGCCTGGATCGACTGGCGCTCGAGCGGATCGTTGCAGTCGGAGGTCCAGATGCGATCGGTCCGCCGCAGGATCTCGTAGTCGGCGCGGCCGCCTCCGGAGGCGCAGGATTCGATCTCCACCGTCGGATGGGCCGCGCGCAGGCGATCCATCAGGGCATAGACCGCCAGCACCTGAGCGCGGCTCGCCGGCCGTCCGCCGCTCGCCGGATGCGTCAGGTCCCGGTTCATGTCCCATTTCAGGTAGCCGATGGGGTGAGCCGAAAGCAGCGCGTCCAGCTGCCGGAAGATCGCCTCGGAGGCCTCGGACCGGGTGAGGTCGAGCACGTACTGCCCGCGCCCGAGCGGCTGGACCCGGCCGGGGTCCCCGAGGATCCAGTCGGGATGGGCGCGAAGCAGGTCGGAGTCCGCGTTGGCCATCTCCGGCTCGACCCACAGCCCGAATTCCAGGCCCTGGGCCCGAACATGGTCGACCAGCGGCCCGAGCCCCTGCGGATACTTGACCGGGTCGGGGGTCCAGTCGCCGAGCGAGGTGGTGTCGTCGTTGCGGCCCTTGAACCAGCCGTC
>JAGWSE010000003.1 GCA_028869395.1 Alphaproteobacteria bacterium
GCCCAAGCCCATGGCGACCCCGGTGGCCGCAGCGCCGAAGCCGCCCGTCCAGCCGGCCGCCCCGGCTCCGGCCATGGCCGCCGCCGCGCCTGCCCCCAAGGCCGCCGCTCCGAAGGCCGCCGCCAAGACACCGGCTGCGGCGAAGAAGTCGGCTGCGGCGAAGAAGTCGGCTGCAGCCAAGAAGCCGTCCGCCGCCAAGAAGGCTCCGGCCAAGGCCGCCGCGAAGCCAGCCGGGGCCAAGCCCGCGACGGCCAAGCCTGCGGCCGCCAAGCCTGCCGCGACGAAGAAGCCTGCGGCCGCCAAGCCCACTGCGGCGAAGAAGCCGGCCGCAGCCAAGAAGGCGCCGGCCAAGGCTGCGGCGAAGCCCGCGAAGGCTGCGGCTCCGAAGACCGCCAAGCCGGCGGCCGCGAAGAAGCCTGCCGGTGCGAAGAAGCCGACCGCCCCGAAGAAGACGGCTGCGGCCAAGCCTGCGGCCAAGAAGGCGCCCGCGAAGGCCTAGTCGGCGGCGCGCTTGAGCGCGACCAGCGCCTCCTCCAGGCAGGCGCGGTCGCCGGCGATGGCGACCTGGCCGCGCCATTGTCCGTCGCGCGCAAGGCCGTCGCGAAGGCGCTCGCCCCGCCAGTCGGTGACGAGGCCGCCGGCGCCTTCGAGCACGGGGATCGCCGCGTCGATGTCCCAGGCGGCGAGGCCCGCCTCGACGACGAGGTCCATCGTGCCGGCCGCGACCATGGCGTAGGCGTAGGCGTCGCAGCCGAGGCGGGCGAGCCGCGCCGCCGCGCGGACTTGGCGCCAGGCGCCCAGCTCGGCGCCCGTGAAGCACATCTCCGGATCGGTCGTGGCGATGATCGCCTCGGTGAGAAGAGGGCAGGGGCGCACCTTCAGCGGCGTGCTCTCGCCGCCCTTCAGGAGGCGTGCGCCGCCCGCGTGGCCGATATAGAGCTCGCCGACATAGGACTGGCCGATCGAACCCAGCGCCGGGCGGCCCTCGAACCGCAGTCCGATCAGCGTGCACCAGAGCGGCAGGCCGGCCACGAAGGCGCGGGTTCCGTCGACCGGATCGAGCACCCACACGAACTCGGCGTCGGGCCGGTCCTCGCCGTACTCCTCGCCGATGAAACCGTGGTTGGGATAGCGTTCGGCGACCAGCTTGCGGATGGCCCGCTCGGCGCCCTTGTCCGCCTCGGTGACCGGATCGAAGTCCCAGGGCCCCTGTTTGTGGACCATGCCGTGGTCCCCACGGAACTTCGGCAGGATCTCGCGCGCGGCGGCGCGGTTCAGCTCGACGAGGAAGCCCTCCAACTCTTGGAGGCGGTCTGGCGAAAGGTCCGGCATGCGCGAGGTTTAGAGGCTCGCCCGCGATCGCTCAATCGGCGTCGCCCCCTGGCGCGCGCGAGCCCCCCCGAAACCGGTGTCGTGGTCAGCCCTCGGCGTCGCCGTTCAGCGACTTGGCGAGATCGAGCAGTCGGCGGCGGGGACGTTCGCCGAGCTGGTAGTAGGCGCGCACGAGATCGCGCGTTTCCTTGCGCGCGAAGACCTCGCCCGCCTCGTCGCCGCCGCGGGCCTGGGCCTCGGCGAACCCATCGAAGAAATAGCTCACCGGCGCTTCGAGCGCCTGGGCCAGTTGCCAGAGCCTGGCCGCCGACATGCGGTTGGCGGCGCACTCGTACTTCTGGATCTGCTGGAAACGCACGCCGCAGGCCTCGGCCAGTTCCTGCTGCGTCAGTCCGAGCAGTCGCCGGCGACGGCGCAGCCGTCGGCCAAGATGAACGTCGATGTCGTCAGCCATTGGTAGCCCGTCCGCTCGCCCCTCTGGCGCATGTCCCGGATCGGGACGGCGCGGCATGGTTTCCGCAAGCTCCGCGCCAATCGTGCGCGTTGCGTCCACGCGCCAACCGACACTAGGAAGGCGCATGGCGCAGGCGCGGGCATCCTTCGGACAGGACCTCCTCTGGCGGGTCGAAGCCCTGGTCTGGGACGCCGTCGAGGGGCTCGCCCGGCTGTTTCCCATCGACGCCGTTTCGGACTTCGGCGCCTGGTTCTTCGCCGTCTTCGGTCCGCTCACCGGCGCCCACAAGGTGGCCGAGACCAATCTGCGAATCGCCTTCCCCAACGCCTCCGAGGCCGAGATTGCGCGCCTGCTGAAGGCCCAGTGGCGCGAGACCGGCCGCTCCTTCGCCGAATTCCCGATCCTCGATCGCATCGTCGCCGACCCGGGCCGGATCGAGATCGAGAACCTCGAACAGCTGCGGGCGATCGGCCAGGGCGAGGGTCCCGTGGTGCTGATCTCCGGGCATTTCTCGAATTTCGAGGTGATGGCCTGGGCCATCGTCCAGGCGGGGATCCGGTGCCAGGTCACCTACCGCGCGGCCAACAATCCCTATGTCGATCGCCGTATCGTGGAGGGCCGTCGGCGCTATGGCGTGCGCCTCTTCGCGCCGAAGGGCGCGGAAGGCGCGCGCGAGCTGTTCCGGGCCATCGCCCGCGGCGAGTCCGTCGCGCTCATGAACGACCAGAAGTTCAACGGCGGCGTCGCCGCGCCCTTCTTCGGCGTGACGGTCCACACGGCGCCCGGCCCCTCCATCTTCGCGCTGAGGTTCGCAATCCCGTTGCAGCCGCTCTCGGTGCAGCGGACGCACAAGGCCCGCTTCAAGGTGATCGTCCACGACCAGATCCGGCTGGCCGACACGGGTGACCGCGACGCCGACATCGAGACGGCGGTGCGGCGGATCAACGCCTTCATGGAAGAGCGCGTGCGCGCCCGGCCCACCGAGTGGTTCTGGGTCCACAAGCGATGGCCGAACGAGATGTACAGGCGCCCCGCGGCGGAGGCCTAGATCTTCCCGCCGTTCTCCTGCCAGCGCTGCAGCGCCTCTGTCGGGCCGGCGTAGGCCTCCTGCAGCGGCGCGCTCCAGTAGCGGAGCTGCTCCAGCGGGATCTTCACGCCGGTGACCGCGCACAGGACATAGCGCCCCGGCTTGAGCACGGCGAAGTCGCCATCGCTGTAGTGGAGGACCGCCAGGTCCTGGTTGGCGAAATTGCGGTCGTGCGCGTTCATGGCCGCCAATCTAGTCCTCGATCGGCCTTCAGAACAGGTCGCCCTGGCTCGAAGGATCCGATTTCCCCTTCGGCCTGGCGGGCTTGGCCGCAGGCTTTGCGGGTGGGCCGGCCAGCGGATCGGCGGTGCGCCCGTCGACGACGGCCTGGCGCGTGACCTTGTCGCCGAACTTGATGGCGATCGCCTCGCCGCTCGCCAGCGAGGCTCCCGCGTGCACTATGGAGCCGTCGGCGCGCATGACCCGCGCGAAGCCGCGCTGCATGGGTCGCTCGGGATCGACGGCGGCGTAGAGCTTGGAGACCGCCTCGAGCCGGTCCGTGGCCCGCTCCAGCCGGCGCCGCGCGGCGGGGTCCAGTCGCACGGCCACCGCCTCCAGGCGCTGGCGCTGCGCCGCCTGGGGCCGCTGCAGCAGCGATGGCGTCAGGCGGGCCGAGACCCGCACCAGGTCGCGCTCGTGAGCCGCGGCGTTCTTGGCCAGCGCAGCCGCGAGCCGTCCGGAGGCCACGCCGAAACGCTGCGCGGCGAGCTCCACCAGGTCCGGCACTCGCCGCAGGGCGCGTTCCGCGTGGGCGACCCGGGCGCGTCGATCCTCCACCAGCCGGCCGCCGCACCGGTGCATGCGCCCGCCGAAGTCGCTCACCGCCGCCTTCAGCTCGGCGAGCACCGGGGTCGCCATCTCGGCCGCCGCCGTCGGGGTCGGCGCGCGGCGGTCGGAGACGTAGTCGATCAGGGTGGTGTCGGTCTCGTGCCCGACGGCGCTGATCAGCGGGATCTCGCAGGCCGCCACCGTGCGGGCCAGGGTCTCGTCGTTGAACGGCCAGAGATCCTCCACCGAGCCGCCGCCGCGGGCGACGATCAGCACGTCGGGCCGGGCCACCGGACCTCGCGGATCAAGCGCGCAGAAGCCGCGGATCGCCGCGCAGACCTGGCTGGCGGCCGCATCGCCCTGCACGACCACCGGCCAGACCACGACGCGGCACGGCCACCGATCGCGGATCCGGTGCAGGATGTCGCGGATCACCGCCCCGGTGGGGCTGGTGATCACGCCCACCACGGCCGGCATCGAGGGGATCGGCCGCTTTCGCTCCGCGGCGAACAGCCCCTCGGCCGCCAGCCTGCCCTTCAGCCGCTCCAGCTGGGCGAGCAGCGCGCCCATGCCGGCGGCTTCCATCGTCTCGATGACGATCTGGTAGCGCGACCCCGCCGGATAGGCGGTGATCTTGCCGGTGACGATCACCTCCAGGCCCTGCTCGGGCCGGATGGACAGCGCGCGCACCTGGCCCTTCCAGACCACCCCGTCGATGGCGGCCCGCTCGTCCTTCAGCGTCAGGTAGACGTGGCCGTTGGAATGGTGGGTGACCTTGGAGATCTCGCCCCTCAGCCGCACGAAGCCATAGGCGTCCTCCAGCGTCCGCTTCAGCGCGAACGCCAGCTCCGAGACGGAATAGGGCTTGGCGTTGCCGTCCTGGGTCTCGGTCGCGGGCGCGAGGTCGGTCATGGACGGAAGGTAGACCCGGCCGCCTCGATTCCCAATGCGACCTTGTCCGCGCCCTCCACAACGGGAAAGGGCGCGTCGGGCGTCCGGGGCGGCGACCGCTCCGGGGCCCGACACGCCCCCATCCCCAACGGATCGTGTGCGGCCCGGCTCAGCGCGCTAGAGGTACCTGCGCAGCGAGCGGGCGAGTTCGGCGGCCGAGGACTTCTTCTTCGCCTGCGGAGGTTGATAGGCGACCTGGGCGTGTTCGTGGCAGTAGGGGCCGGCGTCGACGCGGCGGCCGCAGAACGTGAAGCTGTCCAGGGAGGGATCGCCGATCGGCCACTTGCACATGTGCGCGCCGAGCGTCAGCACCGTCGCGGTCCCGGGCGTCTCGTCGATGTAGCGGACCGGTGCGGGTTGCACGGCCAGGGCCGTCTGCTCGGAGATGCGGCGCGGCGCGGAAGGGGCCACCGCCGGACGCGCCGGGCGCGGGGCCTTGAAGACGGTGCGGGCGGGTTTGGACGGCGCGGCGCGGCCGGAGAGGCCGAGGCGGTGGACCTTGCCGATCACAGCGTTGCGCGTCACCCCGCCGAGCTGCTTGGCGATCTGGCTGGCCGAGAGGCCCTCCTGCCAGAGCTTCTTCAGCAGTTCGACCCGCTCGTCGGTCCAGCCCATTTTCGCCTCCCAACCGTGAGCCGGACCTCCCCCGCGGCGGTCCTGGACTCAACATCTTGTGGCGCTCGGTTCTCTCAGCGCCCACCAACCACTACTAATCGTAAACATCTCGTTAAGGGCCACAATAGGCGCCCTTCCAGTCATCCACAGGAACTAGATGTTGGGGCTTTGGTGTGCGCGAATGTCGCGCCGCGGACGCTGTTTTGCGGCAGGGTTGCGGCGCGCCCGCCGGGGGCGCACTTAGGCGTCATGAAGGACATGGCCACGCCCCTCGAAGTCGCCCTGCCGCCCCAGCCCCGCAGCTACCAGGGGGTCAACTGGGAGGGGCTGAAGACCCTTTATTTCCGCGAGGTCCGCCGGTTCTGGAAGGTGGGCATGCAGACGCTGGCCGCGCCGGTCGTGACGGCGCTGCTCTACATGCTGGTCTTCGTGGTGGCGGTGGGCGGCGGCCGGCCTGTGGAGGGCATCTCCTACGGCGCGTTCGTCGCGCCTGGCCTGATCATGATGCAGATCCTGTCCAACGCCTTCGCCAACTCCTCGTCCTCGCTGCTGCAGGCGAAGTTCAATGGTCTGATGGGTGACTTCATGACCCCGCCGCTCACGCCGCTGGAGCACCTGATCGGCTTCGGCCTGGGCGCGGCGACACGGGGGATCATGGTGGGCGCCGTGGCCGCCGTGGCGGTTCTGCCGTTCGCGAGGCTGCCCATGGAGGCGCCGTGGGCGGTGCTCTTCTTCGGCTTCGGGGCGGCGCTGATCATGGCCTTCATCGGCATCATGGCCGGGCTGTGGGCCGAGAAGTTCGACCACATGGCCGCGGTGACCAACTTCGTCATCATGCCGATGACGTTCCTCTCCGGCACCTTCTACCTGATCGAGCGCCTGCCCGAGCCGTTCCGGACCTTCTCGAAGTACAACCCTGTCTTCTATCTGATCGATGGTTTCCGTTACGGCTTCATCGGTCACCACGAGGGCTCGCTGGCGGTGGGGGTCGGGATGACGCTCGCCCTCACGCTGTTCACCGGCTTCCTCTGCTTCCGGATGTTCGAGACGGGCTACAAGATAAAGACGTGAGGCCCTTCCCTGGCCGGGGAGGAAAGTTGACATCCCGTCGTTGCGAGCGGAAAAGCCCATGCCTTCCAGTCCCCGTCGCGTGCGCGCGGGGACGTTCGCTTTCTGGAGGGCTCCTTCGGTGACCGAGAAGACCGCGCAAGCCCAGCCTGCGCCCGTTCCCAGCGACCACATCATGGGTGTCTATCAACGCACCCCGCTGGCGTTCGAGCGAGGCGAAGGCGTGCGCCTCTACACCACCGACGGCGAGGCCTACCTCGACTGCCTGGCGGGCATCGCCGTCAATGCCCTGGGCCACTCGCATCCCAAGCTGGTGAAGGCGCTGACCGACCAGGCCGAGAAGCTCTGGCACGTCTCCAACATCTTCACGATCCCGGGTCAGCAGAAGCTTGCCGGCATGCTGACCGACGCCACCTTCGCCGACGTGGTCTTCTTCACCAATTCGGGGACCGAGGCGATCGAGTGCGCCATCAAGACGGCGCGCAAGTATCACTGGGCCAAGGGACAGCCGGAGCGCATCGACATCATCGGCTTCGAGGGCTCGTTCCACGGCCGCACGCTCGCCGCCGTCAACGCCTCGGGCAACGCCAGCTACCTGGAAGGCTTCGGCCCGCCGATGCCCGGCTTCGTCCATCTGCCGTTCGGCGACTTCGACGCCATCAAGGGCGCAGTCGGCGAGACGACCGCGGCGATCATCCTCGAGCCGGTGCAGGGCGAAGGCGGCGCGCGCGCCTGGCCGGAGGCGATGCTGCGCGACATCCGCAGGCTCTGCGACGAGACCGGCACGCTCTTGATCTACGATGAGATCCAGTGCGGCCTCGGACGCAGCGGCAGGCTCTTCGCCTACGAGTGGCTCGACGGCGCGGCCGACCCGGACATCATGGCGATCGCCAAGGCGCTGGGCGGCGGCTTCCCGGTGGGCGCGTGCCTGGCCACGGCCGAGGCGGCGCGCGGCATGACGCCGGGCTCGCACGGTTCGACCTATGGCGGCAATCCGCTGGCGATGGCCGTCGGCATCGCCTCCGTGGAAGAGCTCGCCAAGCCCGAACTCCTGGCCCACGTGCGCGAGGTCGCCGGCTACTTCACCCAGCAGCTCTCGGGCCTGAAGGACCGTTTTCCCGACGTGGTCGTCGACATCCGCGGCAAGGGCCTGCTGATCGGGGTGAAGCTCGCCACGCCGAACCGCGAATTCATGCAGCACGCCCGCGACCAGCATCTGCTGATCGCCGGCGGCGGCGACAACTGCGTGCGCCTGCTCCCGCCGCTGGTGATGACCCTCGACGAGGCCCGCGAGGCCATCGAGAAGTTCGAGCGCGCCTGCGAGGCCGCCTCCGCGAAGGCCAAGGCCGCCGCGTGAGCCAGGTCCGTCACTTCATCGATCTCTGGAAGATCGAGGCCGCCGACCTGCGCGCCATCCTCGACGACGCCCGGGCGCGCAAGGCCGCGCGGCTGGGCTGGCCGAAGGGGCGGCCCGACGCCGATCGGCCGGCGCAGGATCGCACGCTCGCCATGATCTTCGAGAAGCACTCCACCCGCACCCGCTTCTCTTTCGACGCGGCGATGCGCCAGCTCGGCGGCGACGTGATCATCTCCAACGCGTCCGACATGCAGCTCGGCCGGGGCGAGCCGATCGAGGACACCGCCCGGGTGCTCTCGCGCATGGTCGACGCCATCATGGTCCGCGCCAACGTGCATGAGGACCTGGAGCGGCTTGCGCTCAACGCCCAGGTGCCGGTGATCAACGGGCTCTCGGACCGTGGCCATCCCTGCCAGATCATGGCCGACATCCTCACCATCGAGGAGCATCGCGGCCCGGTCGCCGGCAAGACCCTGGCCTGGGTGGGGGACGGCAATAACATGTGCGCGAGCTTCATCCACGCCGCACCGAAGCTGGGTTACCGGCTGAACATCGCCAGCCCCGCCGTCTATCACCCCGACCTCGTCGACCTCGCCCGCGCAGCCGAGCAGCAGGGCATGGTCCACACCACCGACGATCCGCGCGAGGCGGTGAAGGGCGCAGACGTGGTGATGACCGACACCTGGGTCTCCATGGGCGACACCGACCATGACGAGCGCATCGACGCGCTGGAGCCCTATCAGGTCGACGAAGCCTTGATGGACGAGGCCAAGTCCGACGCGGTCTTCCTGCATTGCCTGCCCGCCCACCGTGGCGAGGAGGTGACCGACGCCGTCATCGACGGTCCGCAGAGCCTTGTCTGGGACCAGGCCGAGAACCGCATCCACGCCCAGAAGTCCATCCTGGCCTGGTGCTTCGAAAAGGTGTGATCCACCGCTCGTTCCTGCCGAAAGCGGGAATCCAGGCTGAGTCCCGGGATGCTGAGCGATCGCTTGGGGCCCCGCTTTCGCGGGGATGTGCGCAGTCAGGCCAGGGCCGCCTTCATGTCCCGTCCCTTCAGCGCCTCCAGCGCCAGCATGCCCGCGCCCGCGAACAGCCAGTCGCCGAAGAGGGTGCCGCGGAAGAAGGGCAGGGCGGCGGTGTAGCATTCGGCCAGGCCGGACAGCGTGTGCGGATAGGCTGGCGCGCCGGGCAGCGAGCCGCCGGCCGCCCAGACGCCGAAGTTGCTGATCAGGAAGAAGCCGACCGGCGCGCCCGCCACCGCGGCGATGCGCCAGGCGATCGGCCGCTCCGCCGCCCAGCGGGCGAACAGGGCCACTGCGGCGAACGCGGCGTAGTCGAGCATTCGCTCCGGATGGAAAGCGCGGCCGTCGTAGGCGAGGTTGAGCACCGTGTCCGACACCAGCAGGCCCGCGAAGGGCGCCGCCATCCAGGCGAGGTTCCGGCCGAGATACAGCCCGCCCAGCACGAACATGGCCCCTACGGGCGTCAGGTTCGGCAGGTGCGGCGCGATGCGGTAGACCGCCACGGCGGCGATCGCCGCCAGGGTCGCGACGCGGGTCAGGCCGAGGGCGTGCAGTCGGGACATCGCTCGAACTCCAATGCTGCGCGAGCTATAGCGCGCGCCGGGCGCCGGTTACAAACCCGCCCTGCGTCGGTCGGACGCCCTTCCCGCAAGCCCCGACACACGCCAGGCTCGCAACTGGAACTCGGCTACCTATATGGGCGCGGATGACGTCTCCCCTTCCTGACGACCTGGTCGGCGCCTTCCAGATCGAGGGCGAGCCGGTGCGCGGCCGCCTGGCCCGTCTGGGCCCGGCCATCGACGAGATCCTGACCGGGCACGCCTACCCCGAGCCGGTCGCCAACCTGCTGGGCGAGACCTGCGCGCTGGCCGCCCTGGTGGGCTCCAACCTCAAGTTCGACGGCCGCCTCATCCTGCAGGCCCAGGGCTCCGGGCCGGTGCGCTTCGTGGTGGCCGACTACGACACCTCCGGCGGTCTGCGCGGCTACTGCCGCTACGACGCCGACGCCGTGGCCAAGGCCTCCGAAGGCTTCCAGCGTCCCGGCGCGCGCAGCCTGCTCGGCGACGGCGTCTTCGTGATGACCGTGGACCAGGGTCCGGACATGGACCGTTATCAGGGCGTCACCGCCATCGAGGGCGAGACCCTGGCGCTCTGCGCCGAGCAGTACTTCGCCCAGTCCGAGCAGACGCCCACCCGCATCCTGCTGGCGGTGGGACAGGCCAACGACGGTGCGGGGCCGAAGTGGCGCGCGGGCGGCGTGCTGATCCAGCACATCGCCGCCGACGACGCGCGCGGCTCGACTCAGGAGGCGTGGGACCGCACCCAGGCGCTGTTCGAGACCATCGGCGAGGACGAGCTGATCGATCCGATGCTCGCGGCCAACACCTTGCTGTGGCGGCTCTTCCACGAAGACGGCGTGCGGGTCTTCGAGCCCAGGCCGCTGCGCGCCTTCTGCCGCTGCAGCCAGGGTCACATCGAGACGGTGCTGCGCTCGTTTCCCGCCTCCGACCGCGCCGACATGGTCGAGCCGGACGGCAAGATCCACGTCACCTGCGAGTACTGCAGCCGGATCTACGCGGTGGAGCCCGCCGTTCTGGAAGAGGCCGCCTGACGGGCGCGCTCTAGGCGGCGTCCAGCGCCCGGCTGACGTCGCGGATCAGGTCGTTGGCGCCTTCCAGGCCCACGCTCATCCGCACCCAGCCTTCGGTCAGGCCCATCTGCAGCCGCTCGGCTTCGGGCATGGAGCGGTGCGTGGTGGTCGACGGGTGCGTCGCCATCGACTTCGCGTCGCCCAGGTTGTTGGAGATGTCGACGATCTCCAGCGCGTTCAGGAACCGCCAGGCGTGGGCCCGGTCGCCGAGGTCGAAGGCGATCACATTCCCGCCGCCGGTCATCTGGTTGGCGACGATCGCCGCCTGCGGATGGTCCGGCCGCCCGGG
Source organism: Alphaproteobacteria bacterium (assembly GCA_028869395.1). GTDB lineage: Bacteria > Pseudomonadota > Alphaproteobacteria > Caulobacterales > Caulobacteraceae > Phenylobacterium. The sequence goes on from JAGWSE010000003.1 coordinate 10,598, forward strand.
ATAGAGCACGCGCCTGGCCTTGGGGTTCGCGGCGATCACGTCGGCCAGCTTGGCCGCCGTCTGCGTCTGGCGCAGCACCCTGAGCTCCAGCGTCTCCAGACCCTTCAGCAGAACCCAGGCGTTGAACGGCGACAGCGCCGGCCCGGTGTGGCGCAGCAGGTCCTTGTAGGCCGCGTTCATCATGGCCTCGGAGCACAGGATCGCGCCGCCCAGCACGCGGCCCTGGCCGTCGATGTGCTTCGTCGCCGAATAGACGACGATATCGGCGCCGAGCGTGAGCGGCCGCTGCAAGAGCGGCGAAGCGAAGACATTGTCGATGACGAAGACGCCGCCCGCGGCATGCGTGAGCTCGGCGACGGCTTTCAGGTCAA
>JAGWSE010000100.1 GCA_028869395.1 Alphaproteobacteria bacterium
GCCGAACCTCAAGGTCGTGCTGCTGGCGCTGGTGGCGATCATGAGCGCGCAGGGCGCCGTCTGGTACTGCGCCTTCTTCTACACTCAGACTTTCATGGAGAAATTCCTGAAGGTTGCGCCGGCCACCATCAACGCACTGATGATGGTCGTCGCCGCGTTCAGCGCGGTGGGCTACGTCGTGTTCGGCTGGCTGTCCGACCGGATCGGCCGCAAGCCGGTCATGCTGTTCGGCATGACCTTGATGCTGATCGCCTATTTCCCGGGCTTCCACGGCCTGGCGCGCACCTTGAACCCGGCGCTCGCGGAGGCGGAGGCTGCGGCGCCGGTCACCGTTATCGCCGATCCCAACGACTGCTCGCTGCAATTCGACCCCATCGGCAAGGCGAGCTTCACGTCCTCCTGCGACATCGCCAAGAGCGCGCTCGCCAATGCGGGCGTGAGCTATCGCAATGCCCCCGCCCCGCCCGGCCAGGCCGCCACGGTGCGCATCGGGACCGCCACCGTCAGCTCCGCAGACGCTCGCGGCGCGCCGAAAGCCGTCGCGGCGGCGGTGAAGGCGAACATCGAGGGCAAGGTCAAGGCCGCCCTCGCCCAGGCCGGCTACCCAGCGAAGGCAGATCCGGCGCGGATGAACCTGGCGGGCGCATTCGGTTGGCTGATGGTGTTCGTGGTGGCCGCAACCGCACTCTATGGACCGATCGCGGCATGCCTCGTCGAGCTCTTCCCGACCCGGATCCGCTACACGGGCATGTCGCTCCCTTACAACATCGGAACCGGCTGGATCGGCGGCTTCGTGCCCTTCACGGCGTTCGCCATCGTGGCCTCCGTGGGCAACATCTATTCGGGCCTGTGGTACCCCTTCGCCTTCACCGCCCTGTCGGTGGCGACGTGCCTGCTGTTCCTGCCCGAAACCAAGGGACGGCCGCTGGATCGCTAGGCGACCGGCGCGATCCTCACTTCGGCGCCGAGCTCGGCGAGCCCGCGCAGCTCCTCAGCCGAGGGCTCGCCCCCCGTGAGACGGACCACCTGCAACCCGCGATTGGCGAGTTCAATGACATGCTCCGCGGTGACGCGCCCGGCCGCCTCGCGCTCGGCGTCGCGACGCGCCAGGGCCAGGATCTCGGGCGCCGCACCCTCGTCGACGACCAGCACGTCGGCGGCGGCCAGCGCTCGGGCGGCGGCCAGCGTCAATCGCTCGGCGGGGCCGGACCCGCGCACGAAGGTGACCAGGCCTTGCGGCGGCGCCCCCCTGGCGAGCGCCTCGCGCAGGCGGGCCTTGGCGAGCGCCATATCGCCAGCCGTTGCGGCCTCCGCGGCGGGTCCCGACATCGCGGCGCGCAGGAAGGCGCGTCGGAGCGGCAGATCGGGGATCGCCTGGCGAATCTCGTCCTGCAGGGTGCGCAAAAGAGCCGCGACCCGACCGGCGCCTTCGGGCACCCGCGCCTCGAGATCGTGTCGCATCAGGGCGGCCAGCATGGGCGAGGCGCCGCCGGTGCCGACAGCGGCCACCACCTCGCCCCGGTCGACAAGTGCAGGCGTCGTGAAGTCGCAGAGGTCAGGCCGATCGACGACGTTCACGGGCACGTGGGCGGCGCGGGCGGCTTCGGCGGCCCGAACGGCGATGTCGTGGTCGTTGCAGGCCACGAAAGCCAGCGCCGCGCCTGCGTAGGCGGTCGGATCGAGGGCTCTTTCTCCCTCCAACCGCTCCACCTTGGCGGGAGAACCATCGAAGAGCCGCACCTTGGCCTCGGCCGCCGCACCGGTCCCAGCAATCACCACCGTTCGTCCGGTGAGGGGGAAAAAAGCGGGGAACGCGTCCATCCGGGGCGTCTCCTGACCTGGCCCTCTTGCGCAAGAGGTAGCCGCTCACGCGCCTGTACGGCAAGCCGGCGCCTCGTTTACGTCGAGGTCTGAACGGCGTTAGGTTCCCTTATTCGCAAGGATTGGGAGAGCGGCGTGGCTACAACTCTGCAGATCAACGGCAAGGCGGTCGGCGTCGCCGCCGCGCCGGATACACCGCTTCTGTGGGTGTTGCGCGACGAACTTCTGATGACTGGAACGAAGTACGGCTGCGGCATCGCCCAATGCGGGGCCTGCACGGTCCTTTCCGACGGGCAGCCGATCCGCTCCTGCCAGACGCCGATCTCGGCCGTGGCCTCGACGAAGATCACCACGATCGAGGGTCTGGGCGGCCTGCATCCGGTACAGCAGGCCTGGCAGAAGCTGGACGTGCCCCAGTGCGGCTACTGCCAGTCCGGCCAGATCATGAGCGCGGTGGCCCTGCTGCAGCAGAAGCCTCAGCCGACGGACGATGACATCAGCGCCGCCATGGATGGCAACATCTGCCGTTGCGGGACCTACCAGCGTATCCGCGCCGCGATCAAGGCGGCTGCGGGCCTGCCGCAGGCGCCGACCAATCCGCCGCCGCTTGCGACCCCGCCCGCAGCGGCCAAGGTCTGAGGAGGCCACCGTGAACAGACCCCTCGACCGCGTCACCGGCGCAAGGGGCGCCACCCGCCGCGAAACCCTCGCCGTCGGCGCGACCCTGGCCGGAGGCGCGCTTGTCGTCGCCTGCTCGCCGGCGGACATCCTGGCGATTGGCGCCAAGAACGACTTCGGCGCCTTCGGCCCCTTCATCAAGATCGGTCCGGACGGCTGGGTGACGGTCGTCTGCAAGCACATCGAGTTCGGCCAGGGCACCCACACCGGCCTTGCCGCCATCGTGGCCGAGGAGCTCGACGCGGACTGGGACCGCGTGAAGACCGAGGCGGCCATCGCCAACGCCAAGGTGTACGCCAACTCCATGATGGGGGTTCAAGGAACCGGCGGCTCTTCGGCGATCCCGAACTCGTGGATGCAGCTGCGCACCGCCGGCGCGGCCGCGCGCGCCATGTTCGTCCAGGCCGCCGCCAAGCGGTGGAAGGCCCCGGCAGGCGACCTCACGGTCCAGAACGGGATCGTCACCCACATGCCGAGCGGCAAGCAGGCCGCCTTCGCCGACCTGCTCGCCGACGCTGCGAAGGTGAAGCCGCCGCAGTCGCCTCAACTGAAGGACCCCAGGAACTTCACCCTGATCGGCACCCAGCGCGTTCGCCGCAAAGATGCGGCGATCAAGACCACCGGCCAGGCGGTCTTCACCCAGGACATCCACCTGCCGAACATGCTGACCGCGATGGTGGCGCATCCCCCGAAATTCGGGGCCAAGGTCGTGTCGTTCGACGACTCGGCGGCCCGCAAAGTGCCCGGCGTGGTGGACGTCTTCCAGATCCCGACGGGCGTCGCCGTCACCGCCCAGAACACCTGGGCGGCGAGACAGGGGCGCGATGCGCTGAAAGTCCACTGGGACCTCTCGAAGGCCGAGACCGCCAGCACGGATCAGCTCGGGAAGCTCTACGGCGATCTCGCAGCCGGGCGGGCCCAGCCGCAGGGCAAGGCCAGATGGCAGCCGTTCGCCAGCAAGGGCGCCGCCGGTGCTCCAGTTACTGGCGGCCCCGCCGTCGAGATCACCTACGACTTCCCCTACCTCGCCCATGCGGCCATGGAGCCCATGAACTGCGTGGCCATCGTGAACGGCCAGAGCTGTCATCTGATCCACGGATCCCAGAGCCCGACGCTCGACCAGCTGAACGCGGCGAAGATCGTGGGCAACCTGCCGGGCAATATCCAGGTCGACACACTCTACGCCGGCGGCTCGTTCGGGCGGCGCACAAACTTCCAGTCGGACTACGTCGCCGAGGCCGTGCACGTGGCCAAACACGTGGGCGGCGGCCGTCCGGTAAAGCTGGTCTGGGCCCGCGAGGACGACATGCGCGCCGGCTATTATCGGCCCTTGGTCCACCACGCGGTGCGCGTGACATTGGACGCGAACGGCATGCCCGCCGCCTGGCGCCACCGGATCGTCAGCCAGTCGATCATGAAGGGCTCGCCTATGGGGACGCCCAAGCTGGATTCCACCTCCGTGGAGGGGGCGCAGGACTCCCCCTATCTGAAAGCCACACCCACGGTAGACGGGCAGCTGCTCTCGACGGATGTGGGCGTGCCCGTGCTCTGGTGGAGGTCGGTGGGCGCGACCCACAGCGCGTTCGTGATGGAGCACACCGTCGACCAACTGGCCAAGGCGGCCGGCAAGGACCCGGTGGACTACCGACGCGCACTCTACGCCAAGGCCGGCGCGAACCGGCACCTGGCCGTGCTCAACCTTGCGGCGGAGAAGGCCGGATGGGGAAGCACGCCGCCGGAGGGTTGGACCCGCGGCGTCGCGGTTCACGAGAGCTTCGGATCGGTGGTGGCCCAGGTCGCTGAAGTGAAGCTGCAGGATGGCGAGCCCAAGGTCGGCCGGGTGGTCACGGCGATCGACTGCGGGATCGTTGTCGCGCCCGATCAGGTGGCCGCGCAGATGGAAGGCGGGACCTGCCTCGGGCTCGCCGCCGCCCTGTTCGGCAGGATCGGAATGAAGGACGGCGAGGTGCAGCAGGCGAACTTCGACGGGTACCGCGTCCTCCGCAACTCCGAAGCTCCGACTGTGGAGACGTACTTCGTCGCATCCAACAACCCGCCGAGCGGCGTGGGCGAGCCGGGCACGCCGGTTATCGCCCCGGCGGTCGCCAACGCGCTGTTGGCGATGGGCCAGCCGGCCACGACCAGCCTGCCGTTCGTGAAAGCCTAGCCGGCAAGGTCGCCCGGCTCGTCGACGTCGAAGAGGACGCCGTCGTCGGGCGCAGCCACCAGCGCGAGACGCTCGCCGAGGAGATTCAGCACCGCGC
>JAGWSE010000101.1 GCA_028869395.1 Alphaproteobacteria bacterium
CGTCGGCGCGGCCGAGACCACCAAGATGGGCAAGATCCCCGACCAGTCGGTGATCTTCCTGCATGCGGACGCGGCGCTGAACGCCATGGCCGATGCAGGGCTGAAGCCCTCCGACATCGACGGCGTGGCGACCGCGGGTGAGAGCCCGGTGGCGCTGGCGCACTATCTCGGCATAACGCCGACCTGGGCCGACGGCACCAGCGTCGGCGGCTGCTCCTTCATGCTGCACGTCCGCCACGCGGCGGCGGCGATCAACGAAGGACTTTGCAAGACCGTGCTGATCACCCATGGGGAGAGCGGTCGCTCCCGCGTGGGAGCCGGCGGTTTCGGCCGCTCGGCGTCCAGCCTGCAGGGCCAGTTCGAGATGCCGTTCGGACCGATGGGACCGCCGACGATGTTCACCGTTCCGGTGCTCCGCTATCTCAAGGCGCGCGGCTACACGGTCGAGGACCTGGCGAACGTCGCCGTCGTCCAGCGGGAATGGGCCGCCAAGAATCCGCGCGCCAGCTTCAAGGACCCGATCACGGTCGAAGATGTCCTGAGCGCCGACATGATCGCGTGGCCCTTCACCAAGCTGATGTGCTGCCTGGTGACGGACGGCGGAGGCGCATTGATCCTGACCTCGGCGGAGCGGGCCAGGGACTTCCCGCAAAAGCCCGTCTACATCCTGGGAACCGGCGAAAGCGTCGAGACGCCGATGGTCAGCCAGATGGAGGACTTCACGACCTCCAAGGCGTTCCGCGTCTCCGGCAAGAAGGCCTTCGACGAGGCGGGCATCAAGCACTCCGACGTGGATCACCTGATGATCTACGACGCCTTCGCCCACCTGCCGCTCTACGGCCTGGAGGACCTCGGCTTCTGCAAGCCGGGCGAGGCGGCCGCGTTCATTCGCGAGCGCAACACGGCGCCGGGCGGCAAGCTGCCGCTCAACACCAACGGCGGCGGGCTCTCCTACATGCACTCGGGCATGTACGGCATGTACGCCCTGCAGGAGAGCGTGCGGCAGATGCGCGGCGTCGCCCCGGCCCAGGCGCCCAACGCGAAGATCAGCATCGCCCACGGCGTCGGCGGCATGTTCGCCGCGTCGGGCACGATCATCTTCTCCAACCAGACGCCGTGATCTAATCCTCCCCCTGTCCTGCGGATGGGGGGAGGACGCCTTGCGCGCGCTGCTGTTGGGACTTTGCCTGCTGCTGGCGCCCGCCATGCAGGCCCTCGCCGCGCCCCCACCGGACGTGACGCTCACCGGTGCGCTCAGCGGCAAGGACCAGCACGCCTACCGCGAGATCCCGTTCCGCGTGCCGCGCGGCGTTAAGCGGATCACGGTCGAGATCGCGCACACCGGCCAGGATCAGAAGACCGTCCTCGACGTGGGCCTGCGGGACCCGCAGCGGTTCCGCGGCTGGAGCGGCGGGAACAAGACCCGCTTCACGCTCTCGGAGGAGGAGGCGACCCCCTCCTATCTGCCCGGCCCGCTGCCCGCGGGCGTGTGGCGGCTGCTGCTGGGCGTCGCCAACATCCGGCCCGCGACCAAGGCCGAGTGGATCGCCCGCATCTGGTTCGACCGCACATCCGTGTTCCAGGGCTTCTACCGTCGTCCGGTGAAGACGGGGCTGGCCTGGTATCGGGGCGACCTGCACATGCACACCGCCCACTCCGACGGGACCTGCGCCTCCCGTCGCGGCGTGCGTGTCCCCTGCCCGGTCTTCAAGACGCTGGAGGCCGCGGAGGCGAGGGGACTCGATTTCATCGCGGTGACCGATCACAACACCACCTCGCAGGACGAGGCTCTGCGCGAACTCGCCCCCTATTTCGACGACCTGCTGCTGATTCCCGGGCGCGAGATCACGACCTACGCGGGCCATGCCAACGTCTTCGGGCCGGAAGGCTTCATCGAATTCCAGCTCGGAACCTCCCGCGCGCCGGATTTCGCGACCATCCAGGCGGAGGCGGTGAAGGCGGGCGGACTGATCTCGATCAATCACCCGGGGCTTCCGTCCGGCGAGATCTGCATGGGCTGCGGCTGGAGCGCCAAGGCCGACTTCGCAGGCGTGCAGGCGATCGAGGTGGAGAATGGCGGCGCCCTGCGCGCCAGCCATGGGACCGACGCGCTTTCCGGGCTGGCCTTCTGGGAGGCGCGGCTGAATGCCGGTCTGCGGGTCACGGCGATAGGGGGATCGGACAATCACGACGCGACCCTGCCCCCCGACGAACCGTCATCCGTCGGCTATCCGACCACAGTCGTGCACGCGCCGGAGCTGTCGGAGGCGGCGATCCTGGCCGCGATCCGGGCCGGCCATGTCTTCGTCGACGTCACCGGCAGCCGCGATCGTCTGCTGGAGGTCACAGCCCGCGACCGCGGCCAGGAGGCTGAAATGGGCGATGCGCTCTTGGCCGCCGAGGGCTCGACCGTCGCGGTCCGCGTCCACGTCGCCCATGCGCAGGGCGGGCGGCTCGTCATCTCCGGCGACGGCCTGGCGGCCCGGCTGGAGCAACCCGGTCTCACGCGCGCCGAAGAAACGCGCGAGTTCACCGTCGTGGCCGACGGGCGAGCGCACTGGCTGAGGGTGGACGTTCGCGGGCCCGACGGGAAACTGTGGCTGCTTGGCAACCCGATCTACCTCAACCCTTCTCCCGCGGCGCGCGCCAATGACAAAGCACGGTGAAGCCTGAGTTGCGGCGGCGGGGCCGAGGCGCGGGCTCGTCGTTCGGCGCAGCCTGTCGCTGAGAGCCTAAGCGACGGCCGTGCGAACGGATGCGCTGTGGGCGGCCATGGCCTGCATGATCGCCTCGATGAGGGCCGCGGCGCGCAGCGGCTTAGCGAGGTGAAGGTCCGCGCCGGCCTCCTGACCGGCGCGGACGTGCTCGTCGAGCGCGTTGGCGGTCAGCATGATCACCGGCGTGCGGATGACGCCGGTCTCGCGCTCCCAAGCCCGGAGCTGGGTGGTGGCGGACAGGCCGTCGAGCTCGGGCATCTGCATGTCCATCAATACGACGTCGAAGCGTTCGGCCTTGAGCGCCTCCAGCGCCTCCGCGCCGTTTTCGACGATCACCGGATCGACGCCGACGGACTCGAGGATCAGCTGGACGACCTTCTGGTTCGTCGGATGGTCCTCCGCGAGCAGCACGCGCGCGCCCGCGATGTCGAGCCCCTCGGATTCGACCTCAGGCTCGCTGACGGCGTCGCCCTCCAATCGCTCGAGCGACAGCCGCACAGTGAAGACGGAGCCGGCCCCCGGCGTGGAGGCGACGTCGATCTCACCTCCCATCAGCTCGACGAGAGAGCGGCTGATCGCCAGGCCCAGGCCCGTGCCGCCGAACCGGCGCCGGATGGAGGCGTCGGCCTGCTCGAAGCGGCGGAACAGTCGCTGTTTGACCTCCTCGTCGAAACCGATGCCGGTGTCCGACACGCGGAAGCGCAGGCCGAGCCCGTAGGCGTCGACGTCGAGCCGCACCTCGCCGGTCTGGGTGAATTTCACGGCGTTGGAAAGCAGGTTCGAGAGCACCTGGGTCATGCGCACCGTGTCGCCGGCGAAGCGCCCGTCGGCCTCCGGGCTCACCAGCCAGTGGAAGCCCAGGCCCTTGGTCTCGGCCGACGCGCGATGGAGCTCGGCCACACCGGCGACCAGACTCTTCAGGTCGAACTCCTCTCGGGCGAACTTGATCTCGCCGGCCTCGATCTTCGAGAAGTCCAGGATGTCGGTCAGCACGCGCTCGAGCAGGCGTCCCGATGACGCGATCAATCCGGCCAACTCGCGGCCCTTCTTGGTCGTCTGCTTCTTGGCGAGCGCCTCCGATATGGCGATGACGCCATTCAGGGGGGTTCGAAGCTCGTGGCTCATATTGGCGAGGAAGCGCGACTTCTCCTCGTTGGCGCGCTCCAGCTGAGCGGTGCGGTCGCGGACCCGGTCCTCCAGCGAGGCCAGCACCTCGTCGACCTTCTCCCGCTCCAGGCGAAGCGCCTTGGCGAGCACGCCGATCTCGTCGTCCCGGCCCTCGACGTCCGATACGTCGGGGCGCTCGGCCCTGCCGAACATCTCCGGCTCACAACTGGCGGCCAGCTTGCGCACCGGATCCACGATCGTCCGCTGCGCCAGGAAGACCACGAGCAGGGTCTGCAGGATCGAGGCGATGCCGCCGACGACCAGCACCCAGGACGCGGACCGCGCCGCTGTCGCAATGACGGCGGCCTTCGGATAGGTCAGTAGCAGGTACCAGTCAGGACCGGCGAGGCGGCCGTAGGCCACAATCTGCCGGCCGTCCGGACTTGCGATCACCCCCTGGTCCGAGCCGGTATGGGCGATCGATCGCGTCAGGCGTTTCAGGTCGAGCAGGCGCTCGTACTTGGCGACCATCGCCTCGGAGGCGCGTCCCTTGCCGGTGAACCCGGGATAATCGATGAGGTCGCCGTCCTTCGTCACGATGACTGTGGAGGCGCCGGGGATGGTGCCCTGAACGGCGTTGCGGAAGAAGCCGGTCAACTCGATGGACGAGCCAAAGGCGCCGACATATCGGCCGTCGACGTAGGCCGGCGTAACGCAGGCGGTAGCCAGCTTGTCGCCGACATTGTCCTGCACCAGCCGCTGCAGGTTGGTGCAGCGCGTCGCCCGCGTCGGGTCATTGGCCGGCAAAGTGATGGAGCTGATCTCTTCCTGCGAGATGTCCAGGTTCGCCGGCGCATCGTGGCGATAGAACATCAGCCGGTCGGGCCGGTCGGGTCCGTACATGACCAGCCGCGTCATTGGCGGCATGAAGAAATAGAAGTTGTCGTAGTCCTTGCGTGCGGCCTGGCCGAAGTCGGCCACCAGCCCGAAGGCGGCGACCAGCGCGCGCGTCTCACGGGGCTTCAGCTGGTCGGCGTGGGCGATCATGGCGCCCATCCCGTAGATGTAGTGGCCGTGACTCAGGTCGCCGTCGAAATACTTTGGGGCGGACCGGCGGGTGCCGTCCGCCTGGCGCGGGAAGTAGAGGTCGGCGAGTCGACTGGCCTCGGCGTTCGAGAGCCGGTTCATCCGCCGCTCCAGTTCTTCGGCCGCCGCCCTGTGGAGGGTCGTCAGGTTCGAAAAGCGCTTGTCGACGTTGCTGGAGCGCTCGCGGACATAATCGCCCAGATAGGCGATCTGCCGGTCCGACAGCTCCTTCTCGAAGACCACGAAGGCGCCGAAGCTGCCAAGGATCGTTACGACGAGCGACATGAGCCCGACGCTGACCAGGAATCGACGCGACAGAGACTTCATCCGCTCCCCCCCGACG
>JAGWSE010000102.1 GCA_028869395.1 Alphaproteobacteria bacterium
ACTGGATCAGCCACGAGCTGAACCTCGCCTCGACCGGCAAGGGGCCCTTCCAGTGGCTGCTGGGCGCCTACTACTACCATGAGCACTTCCAGCAGCCCGTCTCGACGAGCCTGGTCAACCAGCCGCTGGCCAACGGCCCCTTCATCACGAACGCCACCTGCGTGTTCACCGGCGGCGCCTGCCCGCAGACCGCGGGCGAGCAGCGGCTCTACGACGACAGGCCGGACTTCAAGGTCGACTCTCGCGCCGTCTACGGCCAGATCGATTGGGAGTTCGTCCCGCACTGGAAGACCACGATCGGCCTGCGCTACACCTCCGACCAGGAGAAGGGCGTTGAGCAGCTGCGCCTGCTCTGCATGGACGTCGCGGCCTGCCTCGCCAGCCCGCCGACCTATCCCGTGGGCCTCGGCCCGGAGCTCGCCGGCAACTTCCTCATCGACCTGACCCAGATCCCGACCGTCGTGTACGGCTATCCGGGCTTCGCAGGCGGAGTCGGCACGCCGGGCGTGTCCTCGAACACCACGGTCGACCCGGCCACCGGCTTCGCCACGCGCCACTACAATGACAAGTGGTCGGCGACCACCGGAACGGCGGGCATCCAGTGGCAGCCCGACAACGACACCAACGTCTATCTGCGCTACAGCCGCGGCTACAAGGCGGGCGGTCTCCGCGTCGGCATCGACACCACCCTCGGGCCGAACCCGAACAGCTCGGCCGAGCACGCCAACGCCTACGAGTTCGGCATCAAGAAGGACTTCGGCCGGACCCTGCAGACCAACCTGGCGGTGTTCTACTACGACTACTCGAACACCCAGGTGCCGATCACCATCGCCAACACCGCCGGCGGCGGGGCGAGCCTGCCCAGCAACATCTTCTACAACATCCCCAAGGCGATCAGCCAAGGCGTGGAGCTGGAGACGATCTGGCAGCCGATCCGCAACCTGCAGATCATGTTCAACTACTCCTACCTCGATGCGCACATCACCGACTCGAAGGGCGTCATCGATCCCGCCGACCCGACCGCCCAGGCGCCGGGCGCCAAGCCAATCGGCGCGCTCGTGCCTTGCACCGTGGTGCAGCCCGCCGGACCGACCGGCGGCCCGACCTACACCAGCGGCTGCGACGTCTTCACCGGCTACAACCAGCGCGGCCAGGACCTGTCCGGCAACCACCTGCCGAACGCGCCCAAGAACAAGATCGCGCTGAACGTCAACTACACGGTCGATCTGCCGTTCGGGGAACTGATCCCGTCCGTCAACTACATCTGGCGGGACGCAGAATACGGTTCGATCTTCGACCGCTCGTTCTACCGCTCGCCCTCCTACAGCCAGGTCGACGCGCGCGTGACGTTCAAGCCGGAGAACGGCAAGTACACGGTCATCCTCTACGGCCGGAACATCTTCAACACCCTCGGTTACGAGGGCGGCGCCAGCGCCTACCGCCGGGCAGGCTTCGTGCCGGGCTACGCAACGGGCGCGAGCGCTTCGCCGTTCGTGGTGCCGGTCAACCAGGGCGTGGTCTCCACCTACCCGATCACCCCGCCGCGCACCTACGGCATCGAACTGCAGTACCGGTTCTTCTAGGACCGGCGAAAGGTCCCTTCCTGCAGGCGCTCCGCTTCGGCGGAGCGCCTTTTTCTTTTCAGGCGAGCGCCGCGACGCGCGCGACGATCCCGCGCCAGGCCGCCTCGTACGCGGGCGTCCAGTCCACACCCAGCAGCTCGGCGAAGGTGTCGACCGCGACCTCGTAGAAACGGGGAAAGACGTCCGACGGCACGCCCACGCCCTCGTGGTTCACCACCTCGCACCGAATGAAGTTCGCCGCGTAGGTGTTGGGGCCGGCCAGGTCGAGCGCGCACTCGATCGCCTTCGTCAGCATTTCCCCCCGCACGGCGCCGTCCAGGTCGCGGATGAACAGCGCCTCCATCTCCGGATAGCGCGCGAAGAGCCTGGCATAGACGATCGGGGCCGGATCACCGGCCCGTTCGACCAGCGCCTCCAGACTCTGTTCCATGACGTCGCTAAGTTCGTTCATGTCTTCCGGGCTTGACGTTTGGCCGCAACCCGCCCCCTTCCCTATAGCCGCGCAAAGACGGTCTTGGGGAGCCTGGTCATGACGTTCCACGATATCCGCTATTCCGCGCGCGACGGCGTCGCGCAGATCACCCTCGATCGCCCCGCCTATCGAAATGCGCAGAGCTACCGGATGCTGGACGAGATCGACCATGCGTTCGATCTGGCCCGCACCGACCGCGAGGTGCGCGTGGTGATCGTGCGCGGCTCGGGCGGCGTCTTCTCCACCGGCCACGACCTCGGCACGCCGGAGGGCATGGAATACCGCTACGCCCTGGGCGCCCAGGAGGGCATCGAGACCTACGACCAGTTCAAGAAATACAACCTCGACCTCCTGGTGAAGTGGCGCAACTTCCCCAAGCCCACCGTGGCCATGGTGGAAGGCTATTGCATCTACGCGGGCTGGATGCTGGCGGCGGCCATGGACGTGGTGTTCGCCGCCGACGACGCCCAATTCCTCGGCGGCTTCGTGGAGTACAACACCATCCCTTGGGACATCGGAATCCGGCGGGCCAAGGAGCTGGTCTTCGAAAGCCGTTTCATCTCGGCGCAGGAGGCGGCGCAGTTCGGCCTGGTGAACCGGGTCTACCCCAAGGCCGATCTGGAGCGCGAGACAGTCGCCTGGGCCCGCCGGGTGGCTGAAAACAGCCCCGAAACGCTGCGCATGGCCAAGATCCAGATGAACAAGGCGCAGGACGCGCAGGGCTTTTCGCAAGCCGTCGAAGACAGTCTCGGCGACTACGTGGCGATGATGTACATGCCGGGCAACCAGATGCGCATGGAGGGCCAGCGGCGGCTGCTCTCGGTGGATCTGGCCGTGCGGGGCCGGCGCGGGGAACGCTTCGGCCTCCGCAAGACCGCCGCAGAATGAGGAATGCGACCGTGACCGAGACCTTCCGCGCCCTGCGCGCGCACAAGACCGACGGCGGCCAGGAAGTCCGCTTCGAAGACCTGACGCTCGACGATCTCGGGGACGGCGATGTCGTGGTCCGGGTGGAATACTCGACGCTCAACTTCAAGGACGGGCTGGCGCTGACGGGCAAGTCGCCGATCATCCGCGCCTGGCCGCTGATCCCGGGCATCGACTTCGCCGGCGTCGTCGAAAGCTCGTCCAACCCTGGATTCAAGGCCGGCGACCGCGTCGTGCTGAACGGCTGGGGCGTCGGCGAGAGCCACAATGGCGGCTATGCCGGAAAGGCGCGCGTCAAGGGCGACTGGCTGGTCAGGTTGCCTGACGCGATCTCCACCGCCCACGCCATGGCGATCGGCACGGCCGGCTATACGGCCATGCTCTGCGTGCTCGGACTGGAGCGGCTCGGGGCCACGCCGGACAAGGGCGAGGTTCTGGTGACCGGCGCGGCCGGCGGCGTGGGCAGCGTGGCCATCGCGGTGCTCTCCAGGCTCGGCTACCGCGTCGTCGCCTCCTCCCGGCGCAAGGAGAGCGAAGGCGATTACCTGAAGGGCCTCGGCGCGACCGAGGTCGTGGACGCCGCCGACTTCCAGGGCCCAGCCCGGCCGCTCGCCCGCGAACGCTGGGCCGGCGCTGTGGACGCCGTGGGAAGCCACACGCTCGCCAATGTGCTTTCCCAGACCCGTTACGGCGGAGTTGTCACCGCCTGCGGCCTGGCCCAGGGGATGGACCTGCCGGGCTCGGTCGCGCCCTTCATCCTTCGCGGCGTGACGCTGGCGGGAATCGACAGCGTGATGCGGCCGAAGCCGGATCGCGTGGAGGCTTGGGCCCGGCTGGCGCGCGACCTCGACTTTTCCAAGCTCGACGCCATGAGCAGCCGCGCGGCGCTCGACGACCTGCCACGGCTGGGCGCCGAGATCGTCGAAGGCAGGGTCCGCGGCCGCGTCGTCGTCGATGTCAACGCGTAACCGGCGCGCCTACAACGCCTCCTCGATGGCGGCCGTGACTTCGTCGTCCATCGGCTCGGTCCGCGGGCCGAAGGCGCGAATCGCCTGACCGCCCTTGCCCACCAGGATCTTGTGGAAGTTCCACACCGGCTCGGCGGGTTCGCCGAGCTGGTCCTTGGCCCACCTGTAGAACGGGTGCGCGGCCTCGCCCTTGACGTCCACCTTCGACGTCAGCGGGAAGTCGACGCTGAAGCGCGTTTCGCAGAAATCCTTGATCTCGGCCTCGGTCCCCGGCTCCTGGCCCGCGAACTGGTTGCAGGGCACGCCCAGCACCACGAGGCCGCGGTCCTTGTACTCCGAGTAGAGCTTCTCGAGACCGTCGTACTGGGGCGTCAATCCGCACTTCGAGGCGGTGTTGACCACCAGAACCACCTTGTCGCGGAAGGTGGTCAGCGGCAGCGGATCGCCGTCGATGGTGCTGAAGGAGAACTCGTGGGCGCTGGTGCTCATGGCGCATGCTCCTGGTCGCG
>JAGWSE010000103.1 GCA_028869395.1 Alphaproteobacteria bacterium
GAGCGGGAGAGCGAGCCGGTCTTGATCTGCCCGCAGTTGGTGGCGACGGCCAGGTCCGCGATGGTCGAATCCTCGGTCTCGCCGGAGCGGTGGCTCATCACCGCGGTGTAGGCGTTGCGGTGGGCGAGATCGACGGCGTCGAGCGTCTCCGAGAGCGTGCCGATCTGGTTGACCTTCACCAGGATGGAGTTCGCCAGGCCCTTTTCGATGCCCATAGCCAGCCGCTTGGGGTTGGTCACGAAGAGGTCGTCGCCGACCAGCTGGACCGTCTTGCCCAGCTTGTCCGTGAGCAGCTTCCAGCCCTCGAAGTCGTCCTCGGCGCACCCGTCCTCTATGGAGACGATCGGGAAGCCCGCCGCAAGCCCCGCCAGGTAGTCCACCATCCCGGCCGGATCGAGGGTCTTGCCCTCACCTTCCATGACGTATTTGCCGCCCTTGAAGAACTCGGTGGACGCCGCATCCAGCCCCAGCACGAAGTCGGAGCCCGGCTTGTAGCCGGCGCTTTCGCCGGCCTTCATGATGAAGGACAGGGCCTCTTCCGCCGTCGCCAGGTTCGGGGCGAAACCACCCTCATCGCCGACGTTGGTGTTGTGGCCGGCCGCCTTCAGCTGGCTCTTCAGGGCGTGGAAGATCTCCGCGCCCATGCGCAGGGCTTCGGCGAAGCTCTCCGCACCCGTCGGCAGGATCATGAACTCCTGGATGTCGATCGGATTGTCGGCGTGGGCGCCCCCGTTGACGATGTTCATCATCGGGACCGGCAGCACGCGCGCCGAGACTCCGCCCACGTACTTGTAGAGCGGCAGCGCCGCCGAGCTCGCCGCGGCCTTCGCCGTCGCAAGGCTCACGCCCAGGATCGCATTGGCGCCCAGCCTGGCCTTGTTGGGCGTGCCGTCGAGCTCGATCAGGAGACCGTCGATGCGCCGCTGGTCCTCGGCGTCGGAGCCGGAGAGCGTATCGAAGATTTCGCCGTTCACCGCCTCAACCGCCTGGCGGACGCCCTTCCCGCCATAGCGCGCCTTGTCCCCGTCGCGCCGCTCGACGGCCTCGTGCGCCCCGGTCGAGGCGCCGGAGGGCACGGC
Organism: Alphaproteobacteria bacterium; assembly: GCA_028869395.1. Lineage (GTDB taxonomy): Bacteria > Pseudomonadota > Alphaproteobacteria > Caulobacterales > Caulobacteraceae > Phenylobacterium. The sequence goes on from JAGWSE010000103.1 coordinate 1,080, forward strand.
GGCGCGACCCATCGAGCCGTCTTCCAGGACGACGTCGACCTCCACCGTGGGATTGCCGCGGCTGTCCAGGATCTCGCGGGCTTGGATGTCGACGATCTCGGTCATGGCAGTCCTCTGGCTGGGCGGGCGGTGGCCAGAGGCTCTAGCGGGGCGCTGCGATAGCCGCAACCACCCCGCTCCTCGGCGCGCAGGCGGGGATCGAATCTGACGCGGGCCGCCTGCCGAGATCGACGGCCCGACCCTCGTTCGGGTTCCTGCCTTCGCGGGAACGATCGGATCTGAAATCGAAAACGCCGGCCGCGGGATCCGCGACCGGCGTCGAAGCCTCGTTCAAGGCTGAAACCCTAGTCTTCCTTGGGCGTCAGGACCTGGCGGCCCTTGTACATGCCGGTCTTCAGGTCGACGTGGTGCGGCCGCTTCAGCTCGCCCGTCTCCTTGTCCTCGACGTAGGAGTTGGCGGCGAGCGCATGGTGGGAGCGCCGCATGTTGCGCCGGGACGGCGAGGTTTTGCGCTTGGGGACGGCCATCGGGGTATCTCGCGGGCGTGAATGGATTGGCCGGGCGGCCAGGGCCGTCGGCGGAGCGCGCGTGTATGCATGAAACCGCCCGCCGATTCAAGCGTGGCCAGGGCCTCGCGACAGGCGCGCCGGGGCGACGTTCGCCCACGCGGTCCGCATCAGGCCCGGCAGGCGCCCCGGCTGCAGCTTCTCGAACCAAACGAACGTCGAACCCTTCCGCCCCCAGCTTCCGGGCACGGGCTCTATGGCCACGCCGTCGACGAGGTTGGCCTGATCCTCCGGATCGAGCTTCAGCATGATCCGCGGCTCCGGAACGTGCAGCGTGCAGAAGATCTTCTTGCCGACCCGGAAGGACGTCATGTGGAAATGCGGCGCCTCGTGCGCCTCCGGCATCGAGAGCGCGATCTTGCGGACATCCTCGCGCGTCAGCATGGCGCGACAATAGCGCAGATCAGACCAGCCGGCTCCGCTCCTTCGCCGCACCGATAAAGCTGGCGAACAGCGGGTGCGGGTCGAAGGGGCGGCTCTTCAACTCCGGATGGAACTGCACGCCCACGAACCACGGATGGTCCGCCCGCTCGCAGAGCTCGGGAAGCACCCCGTCGGGCGACAGGCCGGAAAAATGCAGCCCGGTCTGCTCGATCGCCTCACGATAGGCGATGTTGACCTCGTAGCGGTGACGGTGACGCTCGGAGATCGCGGTCCCGCCGTAGATCTGCGCCACCCGGCTGCCCGGCTGGAGCACAGCTTCGTAGGCGCCGCAGCGCATGGTGCCGCCGAGCTCGCCGCCCTCCGTGCGAACCTCCCGCTCGTTGCCCTTCGTCCATTCGGTCATCAGGCCGACGATCGGTTCGGAGGTGGGGCCGAACTCGGTGGAGGAAGCCTGGTGGATGCCGGCCAGATTCCTGGCCGCCTCGATCATCGCCATCTGCATGCCGAAGCAGATCCCGAAGTACGGGATGCCGTGCTCGCGGGCGAACTGGACGGCGCGGATCATGCCCTCCGAACCGCGCTCGCCGAAGGCGCCGGGCACCAGCACCCCGTGCACGCCCGCCAGCCGCTCTCCGATCAGCTCCTCGTCCTTCTCGAAGGCCTCGCCCTCGATCCAGTCGAACCGCACGCGCACCTTGTTGGCCACCCCGCCGTGGATCAGCGCCTCGACCAGGGATTTGTAGGCGTCGGTCAGGCCCGTGTACTTGCCCACGATCGCGATGGTCACCTCGCCGTCGGGATGGCTGATGGTCTCGACGATCGACTGCCAGCGCGTCAGGTCCGGCGCCGGGGCGTCGGTCAATCCGAAGACGTCGAGCACCTCGGCGTCCAGGCCCTGCAGGTGATAGTCCAGCGGCACGGCGTAGATGTTCGCCGAATCCATCGCCTGGATAACCGCGCTCGGCCGCACGTTGCAGAACAGCGCCAGTTTTTTCCGCTCGCTCTCCGGGATCGGCATGTCGCACCGGCATAGCAGGATGTCCGGCTGGATGCCGATGGAGCGCAGCTCCTTCACCGAGTGCTGCGTCGGCTTGGTCTTCATCTCCCCGGCCGTCTTGATGAAGGGCAGCAGGGTCAGGTGGATGAAGCAGGCGTGATGGCGCGGCAGCTCCTGGCCCAGCTGACGGATCGCCTCGAAGAACGGCAGCCCCTCAATGTCGCCAACCGTGCCGCCCACCTCGACGAGGACGAAGTCCACGTCCGGGCCCGGA
>JAGWSE010000104.1 GCA_028869395.1 Alphaproteobacteria bacterium
CGGCGCGCGCCGAGGTCGCGCTCCAGCCGAACGAGGGCTTCTCCGCCTGTGTAGCTGAGCACGAGGTCGAAGCCGCCGAGCCCCTCGGCCGGCAGGTACTCGACGCTTTCTCCCGCGGCCAGCCGCGCCAGGGTCACCGGGGTATCCATGTCGTAGAAGAGCGAGCGCCGCGCACTCTCCATGGCCATCGCAGCAGCGGCGCGGCCGTCCGGACAATAGGAGGTCACGATCACCGAGTCGGCCGAGACCGCCTCGGCGCGCGCGCGCGAAGCGATTTCCGGCCAGTCGTGGTAAAGCACCAGTTCGCCACAAGGCAGGACAGCCAGATCGCGGTGGCGGGCGTAGTAGGGCGTGTCGCGCTCGAAGAAGACCACCTCAGTCCCCACGGCGGCCAGCGCCTTGATCAATCCCCGCCAGAGCGTCGCGTGGCCGTTGCCCCACGAGGACGAGACGGTCAGACCGAAGACGACGAGCCTCATCCGTCGGCAACCCCTTCCGGGCGAACAGCGCCTCTCCACCACGGAACGAGCCGTGACTGAGGGGGTTCCGGGGGAATGCCACGCGAGTTGAACGACGCGCCGACGGACGCATCCAGCGGCGCCGCCGGGGTTGACTGCGACACGGCCGCGGTGCTCCGTCGCAACATCCAGGCCATGCGCGCGCAGCGGGAACGCGAGGACGCGGAGGCGAGCCTCGCCGAGCGGCTGGCGGACCGCATAACCCGCTTCACCGGCTCCCTCGGCTTCGTTTTGGTCCATGTGGTGCTGGTGGCGGTCTGGGTGGCGATCAATCTCGGCTGGGTCCCTGGCGTGGCGCGGTTCGACCCCAGCTTCGTGATCCTGGCCACCGTGGCTTCCGTGGAGGCGATCTTCCTCACCACCTTCGTGCTGATCAGTCAGAACCGCGTCTCGGCCATCGCCGACCGCAGGGCCGCCCTGGACCTGCAGATCAACCTGCTGGCGGAATACGAGATCACCCAGCTCGTGCGGATGCTCCGCGTGCTCGGCGAGAAGCTCGGCGCGGATGAGCTGTCGCGCCCGGAGCTGGAGGAGATCGCCCGCGAGGTCGTGCCTGAGGCGGTCCTGCGCGAGATCGAGGCGGAGGAGGAGCCCGGTGGGGATTAGACGTCGATCACCGCGAAATCGACGCCCAGGTCGCGATTCAGGACGGGCTTGGCCACGTTGTAGACCGGCGTTCCGCGGGCTGTCCGGCCCTCGTGCGAGCCGCGATGGGCGTGGCCGTGAACCACGCAGCGCACCCCACTGAAGCGGTCGATCGTCTCGCCGAGCCTTGCCGAGCCGAGGAAGGGGAAGATTTCGAGCGGTTCGCCCACCACCGTTTCCTCGATCGGAGAATAGTGCAGCACCACGACCGTGCGCTCGGTCTTCAGCATCCGAAGCGAGCTCTCGAGCTTCAGGTTCTCCTCGATCGAGGCCTGAACGAAGCGCTTGATTTCCGGCTCGCCGAACGCCGAGAGCATGTGTCGCCCGAAGCCTCCGATGAACCCTTTGGCGCCGGCGAAGCCGACGCCCCTGACCTCCGCCGGCTCTCCCTCCAGACACTTCATTCCTGCTTGGTGCAGGATCTTGGCGACCTCCTCGGGCTGACCGCATTCGTAGTCGTGGTTGCCCAGCACGCCGACGATGGGAATGGTGCACGCCTGCAGGTCCTCCGCCAGGATCTCCGCCTCCGGCGTCTTCCCGAAGTTGGTCAGGTCGCCGCACAGCGCCGCAACGTCCGCCTCCTGGCAGATGCGCGAGAAGAGCTCGCGATAGGGATGTCGCGCCGTCTCCACCACGTGGAGGTCGCCGACCGCCGCCAGCCGCAGCTTGCCGGTCGGGGCGGAGGTCGGAGCCGGATGTTCAGGCGATTGGCTCATGCCGCTCCTCCAGCCCCTTGCCGACCACGTCGGCGAAGCCCCACTGGGTGATGTCGGTCACGTAGTCGCGCGGACTGAACAGGCGCCCGCGGCAGACCTTGATCCGCGCCGGCGGCAGGCCGATCTGCGCCTGCAGACGTCCCGTCAGTTCCTCCATCAGCCACGCGGGCACCAGGTCGCGTTCGGTCGGATAGACGAACCGGAAGTTCAGGAGGTGCACCAGCAGCACCTCCCAGTAGGGCTCCATGTAGCGAAGCAGCCTGCGCCAATCGATGCGGTCGTGCGCCCGCAGGATCACATGCGCCACGTCCGCCCCGTCGTATCGGTAGCGATCCTGGATGAACGTCTTGGAGACGATCAGTTCGGTCGGAGGGGTGATCTTCACCTCCGCGCCGTAGACGGTGATGCGGTCCTCGCCTTCGAACCATTCCTCGGTCACCGGCGCGGTGCCGTTCGACATCGCGAAGATCACGTCGAAGAAGCGGTTGTCCTGCCAGACCTTGGCGATCCAGCGCTCGTCCTCCACGTCGGTGCGATATCCACGCGCCTGGAACCAGGAGAGGATCCGCGGGTAGTCGCCGGCCTTGCAGAAGACGTCGAGGTCCTTGGTGGGTCGGACGATGCCCGTGAATGCGGTCACCGCATAGGTTCCGGACAGCAGGAAGGGGATTCCGGACTCCTTCAGGAGCCTCAGGCTCTCGGCGTAGAAGGCCTCGGATTCGGGGGGCGGTTCGAAGACGTCGTCGGGGGCGTTGGACATTCGAGCGGTGGGCCCTTCCGGGGCCGAGGGCGGCCCTGCGCGGAAACGAAGGCCTTCGGTCGCGGTTCCGGTTCGTCGAGCGCCGGGCGGCGGCCAGCTCGCTCCAAATGTCAGCTTAGCCATTGTGATCATTTGATTTTCTGTTCGCCCTCTGGCACAACCCGCGTTCGTTTCGGGACAGCAGCGCGGCCACCGCGCGGGACGCCCGGGGCGCAGCCGAGATTTTTTTCATTTGCTGGGGAACCCGCAGCTTTTGCTGCTCGTTCGCTGAAAAGGCGGGGGTGCGACTTGTCCTTGGCTTGGCCGCTGTAGAGGCGTCCGGCCACAGGGCAGGCAGGCTCCCAATGCCGGAACCTGTCCTTGTTCCTCGGGGGAACCATGTCGTCGACCGCTGCCAAGTCCCGCCCCGCCAAGACTCCGCGCGGGAGCGCGAGCCGAGCCGAACCGGGCTCGCGGGGGGGCAATGAACTGCTCGCCGCCCTCCGCGCCTTCCGGCGCGGCGACTTCTCCGTGCGGCTGCCTCGGGGGCTGACCGGGATCGACGGCGAGATCGCCGAGGCCTTCAACGACGTGGTCGAGATGAACGACCGCATGACGAAGGAATTCGAGCGGCTCGGCGAGATCGTGGGCCGACAAGGCAAGATCAACCACCGCGCCAAGCTACCGACGGCTCAGGGCTCGTGGGCCGCCAGCGTCGAGGCGGTGAACACGCTGATCGCCGACATGGTCCACCCAACGGCGGAAATGGCCCGCGTGATCAACGCGGTGGCCAAGGGCGACCTTTCACAGACCATGGACCTCGAGAACGAGGAGCGACCGCTGCGGGGCGAGTTCCTGCGGATCGGCAAGGTCGTGAACACCATGGTGGGGCAGCTGGGCTCCTTCGCCTCGGAAGTGACCCGCGTGGCCCGTGAAGTGGGCACCGAAGGCAAGCTGGGCGGCCAGGCGCAGGTGAAGGGCGTGGCCGGCACCTGGAAGGACCTGACCGACAACGTGAACCTGATGGCGGCCAACCTCACCGGTCAGGTCCGCAACATCGCCGACGTGACCACCGCGGTGGCCAATGGCGACCTGTCCAAGAAGATCACCGTC
>JAGWSE010000105.1 GCA_028869395.1 Alphaproteobacteria bacterium
CCGCCATGGCCCGCTGCGCGTGGGCGGCGAGCTGTTCGACAGCCGGGGCTATCTGGAACGGCCGAACTCCTCGGTCTCGACCGCGGAGGTCAACGCCCTTGAGCTCGGGCAGGCCTACCTCGCCTGGGACTACGGCGGTCCGGGCGACGCGGTGGCCGCGGGCCGGTTCACCATGGACGACGGCTCGCGGCGGCTGATCGCCCGCAACCTGTTCCGCAACACGATCAACGCGTTCACCGGCGTGCGCCTCGACTGGCGCGGAGAGAAGGATGCGGCGCGCCTGTTCTGGACCATGCCGCAGATCCGTGAGCCGGACGATGCGCAAGGCATCCGCGCCAACCGCATCCGCTGGGACCACGAAAGCCTCGATCAGCAGTTCTTCGGTGGCTCCTACACCCACGCGCTGGCCGGGGGCGCGAGCGTCGAGATCTATGGCTATGGCCTGACGGAACGGGATTCGCCTGGGCGGCCGACGCGCAACCGGCGGCTGTTCACGACGGGGGTGTGGGTCTACCGGGCGCCGAGGCCGGGCCGCCTCGACTACGAGATCGAGGCCATCTACCAGACCGGGCGCGAACGGCGCTCGACCCGGCCCACCGATCTCCAGGACCTGCAGGTCGGCGCCTACTTCGTTCACGCCGAGATCGGGCGGAGGTTCCGCGCGGCGTGGAGCCCCAGGCTCGCGCTGCAGTACGACCAGGCGAGCGGCGACGACGGGCGGCCGGGCCACTACGGCCGCTTCGACACCTTGTTCGGCGCGCGGCGCGGCGAGTACGGCCCGACCAGCCTGTGGGGCGCGGTGCAGCGGGCCAACCTGCGTTCGCCGGGGGTGAGGCTCGAGGTCAGGCCGGACAGGCGCTGGGACGGCTTCGCCGCGGTGCGCGGGCTGTGGCTGGACAGCCCGACCGACAGCTTCGCCGCGACGGGGGTGCAGGATCCCTCCGGCCGCTCCGGCCGGTTCGCGGGCGAGCAGGCCGAGGTCCGCGCCCGATACTGGCTGGTCCCCAAGGCGGTGCGGCTCGAAGCCGGAACGGCGTGGCTGTTCAAGGGACGTTTCCTGAAGGATGCGCCGAACGCGCCGAAGGACGGCGACAGCCGCTACGCCTATGTCGACGCGACCTGTCGCTTCTGAGCAGGCGGGCTCGGGCCCGCCGGAGGTTGCGCGCGCGACGCCGCCGCCGCGGACCCTAGGCGTCCGGCAGGTCGTCGGGGTTGATGGCGCGGACAACGAGGTCGCGCCAGGCGGGGTCGGTGTCGTCGACGAGGTCGACGTCCTCCATCAGGGCCACGGCCGAGGAGCCGTCCGGCAGGATCAGGCCCAGGACCTCGAACGGCTCGCCGTCGGCGCCGACATGGACCTCGGCCTGCACGGCGACGGCGGCCTGTTCGCCGTCCTCCTCCCACCAGATCACCGGCTGCGGCAGGGCCATGACGAGTGGGCGAGGCTCGGCCGTATCGGCCAGGGCGAAGACGGCGCGGCGGGCCTGGACGTCGTCCAGGGTGGCGACCGCGCCGGTGAAGGCCGGCAGGCGCGACCAGTCGTCGACGTCGAAGCCGCCGCCGTCGTCCGGGTCCTCGTCGTCGGGCAGATCGCTCACCGGATCAGCGCTTCTTGCCGAGCTCGGCGGCGATGTCCTTGGTCAGCCGCCCCACCTTCCGATGCGCGGCGGTGATCTGGTCGCGGGTGACGCCCCAGCGCTTCATCCAGTACTCGACGGCCTTGCGCTCGGAGAGGTCGAGGCGCTCCTTGTCGATGAATCCGCGCTTGTCCTTGAGCCCGGCCACTACTTCTTCAGCCACGGCTTGGAGGCGCCGGCCTTCATGGCCGCCGACCCGCGCTGCACCTTGCCGGCCGCAGGTCCCTTGCGGCGCGCATCCAGCGCAGCCTTCTTGAGGCGCAGGGCGCGCTGCATGGGGGTCTCGTCGGGATCGTCCGGGCGTTCGTCCATGGCTGCGACTTAGCACGCGCCGCCTCGCGGGTGTGAGCGCGCAGCGAAAAAGGCGCCTTCCCCCTGCCCTTGACCGCCCTAGCGTAAGCGCGCGTCGTGATCCCCGCCAAGGTGGGAGGACGTGACATGGACATGCAGGGCGTGCTGGCGCGGCAGAAGGCTGCGCACTTGCGCGACGGGGCCCCGTCGGCGCAGCAGAGGATCGACCGGATCGACCGCTGCATCCAGCTGTTGATCGATCACCGCAAGGGGATCGAGGAGGCGCTGAACGAGGACTTCGGCTCGCGCTCCAAGGAGGCGACGGCGTTCACCGACGTGGCGGGCTCGATCGGCCCGCTGAAGCACGCGCGCGAGCACCTGGCCAAGTGGATGCGGCCGGAGAAGCGCAAGACGTCGCCGGCGCTGCTGGGCCTGTTCGGGGCCAAGGCGGAAGTGCGCTTCCAGCCGAAGGGCGTGGTGGGGGTGATCAGCCCGTGGAACTTCCCGGTGAACCTGACCTTCACGCCCCTGGCCGGCATCCTGGCGGCGGGCAACCGGGCGATGATCAAGCCCAGCGAGTACACGCCGGCGACTTCCGAGCTGATGAAGACGATGTTCTCGAGCGTCTTCTCCGAGGAGGAGATCGCCGTGGTGACCGGCGGCCCGGAGGTGGGCGAGGCCTTCGCGCATCTTCCGTTCGACCACCTGATCTTCACCGGGGCGACCTCCATCGCCAGGCACGTGATGCGAGCGGCGGCGGAGAACCTGGTGCCGGTGACCCTGGAGCTGGGCGGCAAGAGCCCTGTGATCCTGGGCAAGGGCGCCGACGTCTCGACCGCCGCGGCGCGGATCATGAACGGCAAGACGCTGAACGCCGGGCAGATCTGCCTCGCGCCCGACTACGTGATGGCGCCGGCGGGCCAAGTGGACGGGTTCGTGGCCGCGGCCCAGGCCTCGGTCGCCAAGATGTTCCCGACCATCAAGGACAACCCCGACTACACCGCCATCGTGGCGCAGCGGCATTACGAGCGCATCCGCGGCTACCTGGACGACGCCAAGGCCAAGGGCGCGCGGATCGTGGAGCTGAACCCGGCCGGCGAGGACTTCTCCCAGCAGGAGCACCGCAAGATCCCGCCGACGCTGGTGCTGGAGCCCACGCCGGACATGAAGGTCATGCAGGAGGAGATCTTCGGGCCCGTCCTGCCGGTGAAGAGCTATCGCTCCGTCGAGGAGGCGATCGAGTTCGTGAACGGCCGCGACCGGCCGCTGGGGCTCTACTACTTCGGCGACGACGAGGCCGAGCGCGAGACGGTGCTGGCGCACACCACCTCGGGCGGGGTGACCGTCAACGACGTGATCTTCCACGTGGCCCAGGAGGACCTGCCGTTCGGCGGGATCGGGCCCTCGGGGATGGGCAGCTATCACGGCGAGGACGGCTTCCGCGAGTTCAGCCACAGGAAGGCGATCTACACCCAGCTGAAGAAGGACATCGGGCCGCTGACGGCGCTGCGGCCGCCCTACGGCGCGGGCATCCGCAAGTATCTGGACGGCCAGATGAAGCGGTGAGGCCTCCTTCCCCGCCGGTCCCCGAGAAATCGGGGATCCGCGCGGGGCGAGGTTCGCGCGCCGCGAGCGCGGAGCAATCCTGATCGACTTCCCTGATCGACTTCGCAGGCGAAGCTCAGCTTGGATCCGCCTTCGCGGGGACGAGCGGTCATTCGGATCAAGCCTGGGTCCCCGGATTGGCGGGGACGCGCGGCGGACGGGCTACTTGCCCGTCTTCACCTCTTCGCGGGCCTGGGCGAGGAGCTCGGCCATCTTCATGCGCACGTCGCCTTCGGTGACCTGGACGCCGGCGCCCTTGAGATCCTCGAACACCTTGCGCAGCACGTCCTCGTCGCCGGGCAGGTCGAAGTCGGACTTGACCACCGCCTGGGCATATTCGGTCACGTGCTGGCCCTCCAGCCCCATCAGGCCGGCGGCCCAGCGGCCGAGGGCGCGGTTCCGGCGCACCGCGGCCTTGAACTCCTGTTCCTGATCGAGCTCGAACTTCTTTTCGAACGCCCGTTCACGATCGTCGAAGGTGGTCATCGGGTCTCCGGATGGCGCAGATGGCGGCGCACCCCATATCCTGAGCACAAAGGCGCGGCAATCGAAAGGCGGGACGATGCGCCTCGTTTGCGTGAGGACCTGTCCTCCGCTAATTTCCGGCCGCCTGATATGGGCGAGAGGCCGAGTCGGACCCGCGCGCGAGGGATCAGCCGCGCGCGTTTTTCATTCCGCCGACCGGCGAGCCCCGCCCACGGAGAAGGCTTTCAAAGATGACCCGCCGTAAGAAGATCTACGAGGGCAAGGCCAAGATCCTCTACGAAGGTCCTGAGCCCGGCACCCTGATCCAGTACTTCAAGGACGACACCACGGCCTTCGACGCGACCAAGAAGGCGGTTCTGGAAGGCAAAGGCGTCATCAACAACCGGATCAGCGAATACGTGATGACCCGGTTGAACTCGATCGGGGTGCAGAACCACTTCATCAAGCGGCTGAACCTGCGCGAACAACTGATCCGCGAAGTGGAGATCATTCCGCTGGAGGTGGTGTGCCGCAACATCGCGGCCGGGTCCTTCTCCAACCGCTTCGGCGTGCCGGAGGGCCAGGCCCTGCCCCGCTCGATCATCGAATTCTACCTGAAGGACGACAAGCTGCACGACCCGATGGTGGCCGAGGAGCACATCACTGCGTTCAACTGGGCCTCGACCCAGGAGATCGACGACATGATGGCGCTGACGCTCAGGGTGAACGACTTCCTGTCGGGGATGTTCGGCGCCGTCGGCATCACGCTGGTCGACTTCAAGATCGAGTTCGGGCGGATCTGGGAGAACGACTACGCCCGGATCATCCTGGCCGACGAGATCTCCCCCGACAGCTGCCGTCTGTGGGACAGCGCGACCAACGAGAAGCTGGACAAGGACCGCTTCCGCAGGGACCTGGGAAACGTGATCGAGAGCTACACCGAAGTGGCGCGCCGCCTCGGGATCATGAAGGAGATGCCCACGGTGATCCAGGGAGGCCTCCACTAATGAAAGCCAAGGTGCACGTGTTCCTGAAGCCCGGCGTGCTGGACGTGCAGGGCAAGGCGGTCGAGCAGGCGCTGCACGGGCTGGGCTGGCCCGACGTGGGCCATGTCCGGGTCGGCAAGACCATCGAGTTCGACGTCGGCGCCAAGGATGCGGCCGCCGCCGAGGCCGAGGTGAAGGCGATGTGCGAGAAGCTCCTGGCCAACACCGTGATCGAAAGCTACCGCGTCGAGGTGGCTTAGGCATGCGCCCCCACAGGGGGAGCTGTCGCGAAGCGACTGAGGGGGTCGAGGGGCGGAGCTGATGGGCTCGTGGGCTTCAACCCCCTCCGACCCTCCGGGTCACCTCCCCCTGAAGGGAGGATTTCTGATCGGGCTGCTTGCCCTGGGCGCCTGTTCGCCCAAGGCCGCCGCGCCGGCGGCGGGGCCGGTGCAGCTGGATTGCGCGGTCCCGTTCGAGACGCTGAAGGCGAAGATCGTGGCCCAGCCGCATCTCGTGCCCGCGCCGAAGGATCCGGCCGAGCCCTACCGCTTCTATTCCACCGACGACCAGTCGACGTCCTATCTGATCACCGAGCCCGGCGCGCCGGGTCATCCGGCGATCATGATCCAGCGGGCGTTGCCCGGCGGGGTGAAGACCACCGGCTGCGCGTATGGCGACAAACAAGGCTACGCTCAGCTGCTGGCCTACCTGGACAGCCTGAAGACGTGGACGCGGAAGTGATCGGACCTTATGTGAGCGCCCCCAAGAGAAGGACACCATGAAAGCCGCCGTCATCGTCTTCCCCGGCTCCAACTGCGACCGCGACTGCAAGGTGGCGATCGAGCGCTCGACGGGCGCGGAGGTCTCCATGGTCTGGCACCAGGAGACGCAGCTTCCCGATCGGGTGGATCTGGTGGTGCTGCCGGGCGGGTTCTCCTACGGCGACTACCTGCGCTGCGGGGCGATGGCGTCGCTGTCGCCGATCATGGCCGATGTGAAGGCCGCCGCCGAGCGGGGCGTGGCGACCGTCGGAATCTGCAACGGCTTCCAGATCCTGTGCGAGGCGCACATGCTACCGGGCGCGCTGCTGCGTAACGCGCACCTGAAGTACAACTGCAAGCCCATCGAGCTGGAGGTCACCAACGCCCAGACGCGGTTCACCGCGGGCTACAAGGGCCGCCGCGAGGTGGCCATGACCATCGGCAACGGCGAGGGCAACTTCTTCGCCGACGAGGCGACCCTCGACCGGCTGGAGGGCGAGGGGCAGGTGGTGTTCCGCTACCGCGACAACCCCAACGGCTCGGCGCGCGACATCGCCGGCATCGTCAACGCCCGGGGCAACGTGCTGGGCCTGATGCCGCACCCCGACCGCGCCTTCGAGCCCGAGCTCGGCTCCGCCGACGGCGCCATCCTCTTCCAGAGCGCCCTGGCGAGCGCATAGGCGCGAAAAGGGCCGGAGCGGCAGGCTCCGGCCCTTCCGAGAGATGCGAGGCGGCGCTAGCGGCGTTCGTCCTGCCGCTTGTCGCCCGAGTGCTTCATGCCGCCGTGCTGCTGCTGCTGCTGTTGGCGGCCGCCATGCTGCTGCTGCTGACGGCTGCCGCCTTCCTGCTGCTGTTGCTGCGGCTGCTTGCGGTTGTTCTGGTCGGCCATGTGTCACCTTTCGGCTTGCGGCGCTTCAGGCGCCTGACAGGGGACCAACCGGACGGAGCGGCTGTTGTTCCCCCTATCGCGCGCCCGCTCGAAGCGGGTAGAAGCCGCCCCCATGAGCGCCCAGCCCGCCAAGCCCATGGCCGAGACGGCCGCCGAATTCGGCCTCAAGCCCGACGAATACGACCTGATCGTCCGCCGCCTGAACCGCGAGCCCAACCTGGTGGAGCTCGGCGTTTTCTCGGTGATGTGGTCGGAGCACTGTTCCTACAAGTCGTCGCGGAGGCAGCTCGGCAAGTTCCCGACCAAGGGCCCGGCGGTGATCCAGGGTCCGGGCGAGAACGCCGGCGTCGTCGACATCGGCGACGGGCAGGCCTGTGTCTTCAAGATGGAATCGCACAACCACCCGTCGTTCATCGAGCCCTACCAGGGGGCGGCGACGGGCGTGGGCGGGATCATGCGCGACGTCTTCACCATGGGGGCCAGGCCAATCGCGCTGCTGAACGCGCTGAGGTTCGGCGATCCGAACCATCCGAAGACGCGGCGGCTGGTGGCGGGCGTGGTGGCCGGGATCGGCGGCTACGGCAACTGCGTGGGCGTGCCGACGGTCGCCGGGGAAACCAACTTCCATCGCGGGTACGACGGCAACATCCTGGTCAACGCCATGTGCGTGGGCCTGGCGGACGTGGACAAGATCTTCTACTCGGCCGCCCCGGCGCCGGGGCTTTCGGTGGTCTATTTCGGCTCCAAGACCGGCCGCGACGGCATCCATGGCGCGACCATGGCCTCGGCCGAGTTCGACGAGGCCTCCGAGGAGAAGCGGCCGACCGTGCAGGTGGGCGACCCCTTCGCCGAGAAGCTCCTGATCGAGGCGACGCTGGAACTGATGGCCTCGGGCGCGGTGGCGGCGATCCAGGACATGGGGGCCGCGGGGCTGACCTCGTCGTCCGTGGAGATGGCCGGCAAGGGCGGCGTGGGGATCGAGCTCGACCTCGACGCGGTGCCGCAGCGCGAAGAGGGCATGAGCGCCTACGAGATGATGCTCTCGGAAAGCCAGGAGCGGATGCTGGCGGTGCTGAAGCCCGGCCGCGAGGCGGACGGGCGGCGCATCTTCGAGAAGTGGGGCCTGGACGCCGCGGTGATCGGCCAGACCACCGAGACGGGGCATCTGGTGCTGAAGCACAGGGGCGAGGTCGTGGCCGACGTGCCGCTCAGCCCGCTGTTCGACGACGCGCCGCTCTACGACCGGCCCTGGGTCGCGCCCAAGCCGCAGCCGCGCCTGTCGCCGGCCGACGTGCCGGAGCCCGCCGACTACGGCCAGGCGGTCCTGAAGCTGATGAGCGCCCCGGACATGGCCTCCAAGCGCTGGCTCTGGGAGCAGTACGACCGCCACGTGATGGCCGACACCCTGGAGGACAGCGCCACCGGCGCAGACGCGGGCCTGGTGCGGGTTCACGGGACGAAGAAGGCGCTGGCGGTGACCAGCGACGTGACGCCCCGTTACGTCCAGGCCGACCCGTTCGAGGGCGGCAAGCAGGCGGTGGCGGAGGCCTGGCGCAACCTGGTGGCGGTCGGCGCGCGGCCCATCGCCATCACCGACAACCTGAACTTCGGCAACCCCGAACGGCCGGAGATCATGGGCCAGATCGTGCGGGCCACCGACGGCATGGCGGAAGCGTGCCGGGCGCTCGACTTCCCCGTCGTGAGCGGGAACGTCAGCCTCTACAACGAGACCAATGGGCAGGCCATTCCGCCGACGCCCACGGTCGGCGGCGTGGGCCTGATCGACGACTACGCCCGCCGCGCGGATTTCGCCGGCATGAAGCCCGGCGAGCACCTGGTGCTGATCGGCGAGACGCGGGGCGAGCTCGGCCAGTCGATGTACCTGCGCGAGGTGCTGGGGCGCGAGGACGGCGCGCCGCCGCCGGTGGACCTGGCGGCGGAGAAGCGCGCCGGCGAGCTGGTCCGCAGCGCCATCGCCTCGGGGCAGGTCGACTGCGTGCACGACCTCTCCGACGGCGGACTGATCGCGGCGGTCGCGGAGATGGCGCTGGCCTCCGGCGTCGGCGCCCAGCTCAACATGCCCGAGGAAATTGCGGCCCACGCCTTCCTGTTCGGCGAGGACCAGGGTCGCTACCTGATCGCGACCCGCAGCCCCAACGCCCTGCTCGCCGCCGCCGAGGCGAACGAGGTCCCGGCCCGGGTAGTGGGCGAGGCCTGCGAGGACGTGCTTGCGGCTCCGGGCCTGTTCAGCGTGGCGATGACACATCTGCGTGAAGCGCACGAAGCCTGGCTGCCCGGTTACATGGCAGGCTAGGCGCGCCACCTGGGCCGGCCTCGATGGGGCCAGCGATCAAATCTGAAGTTTTCCGATCGAGACGGCGAACTTTCGATGTCGCGGCCCCAAACGCCGAGAGGGCATGATCACGCTCTCGCCTTCTCGCCTTCGATGGAGTGATGGCCAGCTACCGCCTCTATTTCCTGAACCCGCAAGGCGCCATCGCGCGCGCCAAGGAGTTCGAGGCCGCCTCGGACGACGAGGCGCTGGCCTTCGCAGACGAGCTCGCCGCCGGCCGCGACGTGGAGCTCTGGAATCAGGCGCGCCTGGTCGCGCGGCGGGCGCCTGCGCGACGGTCCGCATAAATATTTGATGCGTTTTTGGGCTGCGAGATGCATCATAGGGTTATCGCAGGCGTTGTAACGGCTGCCTGTGGCTGAGAGACCTCCGTGCTCCCGCCGAGACCCGGGAGCCGACATGTCATCCATCCCTCTTCCCATCGAGCCGCCTCCGCCGTCGCATGGCGGCCGCCTCGCTGCACCTGGGGCCGACCGTACGGCCGCAGCATGAGGAACGCCGTCCACAGCACCTTCGCCGCCAAGATCGCAGCCCACACGCCTCTGTCGGACGCCGAAAGCGCCGCGCTGGGCGCCCTGGTCACCCGCATCCAGATCGTCCCGGCGGGCGACACGGTGGCCGCCGCAGGGGAGCCCCTGGACGTCGCCACGATCGTGCTCGAGGGGATCGTCGCCCGCAGCAAGCTGTTGCCCGACGGCCGCCGCCAGATCCTTTCGTTCCTGTTGCCGGGCGACCTCGTGGACGCCTTCGCCTCAGTGCTGCGGCGCCGCGACGACAATCTCGAAGCCATCACGGCGGCCAAGGTGGCGGTCGTGCCGCAGACCCGCGTCGCCGCCGTCGCGGCGGAGTTCCCGCGGCTGCACGAGGCGTTCCTGCGCGAGGCCTTCATCGAGACCTCCATCGCCCGGGAATGGGTGTTGAACGTCGGCCAGCGCACCGCCGACGAGAGCCTGGCGCACCTGTTGTGCGAACTCTCCTGGCGCATGGAAACCCTGGGCCTGGCCCGGGGCGGCGTCGTGCCCTTTCCGTTCAAGCAGCAACAGCTCGCCGACGCCCTCGGCCTCTCGACGATCCACCTGAACCGAGTGCTCCGGAACCTGCGCGGTTCCGGCCTGATCCACCTGGAAGCGCGCGCGCTGACGGTCCTCGACGCCGAAGCGCTGCGCCGGATGGCGCACTTCAATCCGGAATACCTTCACCTCAGCCGAGAGGCGGCCTAAGGCCGCGCAGCAGGCGCGGCGAGGAGCCCTCAGAACGCCGCCGTCATCGGGTTGGCGCCGATGCGGCCGTCGGGATCGTCGAGGGCCTCGATGCGGGCCATGTCGTCGGCGTCCAGCGAAAAGCCCGCCACGTCGAAATTCTGGACGATGCGGTCGGGGTGGACCGACTTGGGGATCACCACCAGGCCGCTGTCGATGTGCCAGCGGATGATCACCTGAGCGGGCGTGCGGCCGTGCTTCTCGGCGATCGCCCCGATCACCGGGTCGGATAGAAGCTGGCCCTGGCCGAGCGGGCTCCAGGACTCGGTGCGGACGCCGCGCTCGAGGTTCGCCTCGCGCAGGCGCCGCTGCTGGAAGCGCGGATGGCATTCGATCTGGTTGATCACCGGCGTGACGCCGGTCTCGCCGATAATGCGGTCGAGATGCTCGACCTCGAAGTTGGAGACCCCGATGGACTTCGCCCGGCCTTCCTCGCGGGCGCGGACCAGCGCCTTCCAGGTCTCGGCGTAGAGGCCCCGCCGGGGCGAAGGCCAGTGGATCAGCCACAGGTCCAGATAGTCGAGGCCCAGCCGCTGCAGGCTGGCGTCGAGGGCGCGGAGCGCGCGGTCGTAGCCCTGGTCGTCGTTCCACAGCTTGGTGGTGACGAACACCGCCTCGCGCGGGACGCCCGAGGCGCGCAGGCCTTGGCCGACGCCGGCCTCGTTCTGGTACATGGCCGCGGTGTCCACGTGCCGGTAGCCGGCCTCGAGGGCGGCGCGGACCGCTGTGACGGCGACGTCGTCGGGGGTGCGCCAGACGCCCAGCCCGATCTGCGGGATGGTGCGGCCGTCGTTCAGCTCGAGGCGCAGCGGATCGGACATGGATTGGCTCCCTGGCAGGTGAGACGCTCGAAACCCGGGGCGCGGCGATTTGGTCCCGCCGGACGGCCGATTTCCCAACGGCGCAGGCTGATATAGACGAAGACCATGGACCCGCTCGACCGCCCTCACCTCGCCGCCGCGCGCGACCTCGTAGGCCAGCCCGGCTCGCTGGGGAAGATCCCGACGCCGGCGGCGGTTCTGGACCTCGACGCCTTCGAGCGAAACGTGGCGAAGATGGCCGACCGCGCCAGGGCGGCGGGGCTGGCGCTGCGGCCGCATTCCAAGAGCCACAAGTGCGCGACGCTGGCGAAGATGCAGATCGAGGCAGGCGCCGTGGGAATCTGCTGCGCGAAGCTGGCGGAGGCCGAGGCGATGGCGCAGGCCGGGATCGAGGCGATCCTGCTCACCTCGCCGATCGCCGGGGCGGCCAACGCCGCGCGGGCGGCGCGGCTGGCCGGGCGGATCGCGGACTTCCGAATGGTCGTGGACCATGCCGACGGAGCGGCCGAGCTGGCGGCCGCGGCCGCGGCCCCGATCCAGGTGGTGATCGACGTCGACGTGGGCCTGGGGCGGACCGGAGCGCACACGGCCGAGCAGGCCGCCGAGGTGGCGCGCGCGGTGCTGGCCTCGCCAAAACTGAAGCTGATCGGCGTGCAGGGCTATGGCGGCGCCTGGCAGCACATGGAAGGCGCCAACGCCCGCGCCGCGGCCGTAGCCGAGGGGATGAAGAGGCTGACGGCGGCGGCGGCGGCGATCCGCCAGGCGGGCGGCGAGGTGGCCGTGGTGACCGGCGGCGGCACCGGCACCTTCGAGGCCGACGCCGCGCAAGGCGTGCTGAACGAGATCCAGCCCGGCTCCTACGCCTTCATGGACCGGGAGTACCGCGACGCGCTGAAGCAGGACCCGGACGGCGCGTTCGAGCAGAGCGTGACCATCGCCACCACGGTGATCAGCGCCAACCACCCGCGCTGGGTGACCGTGGACGGGGGGCTGAAGGCCTTCTCCACCGACGGGCCGACGCCGGTCCCCGTGACCCCGAAATTCGCCGGCGCGATGTTCGCCTTCTTCGGCGACGAGCACGGCCTCCTGGTCCGCCCCGAAGGCGGGGCCACGGTGCGCGGCGAGCGGGTGGCGTTCACGCCGGGCCACATCGACCCGACGCTGGACCGCTACGACGTCATCCACCTGGTGCGCGGCGACGTGCTGGTGGACATCGTCCCCATCGAGGCGCGGGGCGCGAGCCAGTAGAGGGCGCTACTTGCCCTGGAACACCGGCCTCCGCTTTTCGAGGAAGGCGCGGCGGGCCTCCTGGCCGTCGGCGCTGCCGAAGGCCTTGCGGATGTTGCCGACCTCGTAGCGGAGCTGGCTCTCCAGCTCGACCCCCTCGGTGGATCGCACCATGCCGCGCTTCAGGAGGCGCAGGGTGATCGGCGACCAGGCGCAGAGCTCCTGGGCGTATTCGGAGAGCCGCGCGGCGAAGCGGGCGTCCTCCACAGCCTCGCCCGCCATGCCCCAGGCGATCGCCTCCTGGCCGGTGACGGTGCGGTTCTCCATCATGAAGCGCATGGCCTTCTCGTAGCCCATGGCCTGCGGAAGGGTGATGGTGAGGCCCGCGTCGGGCGAGCCGCCGATGCGGGTGTAGCCGGCCATCAGCCGGGCCGAGTGGGCGATCAGGCGCACGTCGGTGGCCATGGCGAGCCCCAGCCCCGCGCCCACCGCCACGCCGTTGATCCCTCCGATCACCGGCTTGTCGCAGCGCTTGCGGATCGAGAGCAGGAACTGGCCCACCCAGCCGATGTCGTCGAGATAGGCGCTCTGCGGCGAATAGGGGTGGTAGGCCTGGGCGTCCGGCGACAGGTCGAGGCCCGCGCAGAAGGCGTCGCCGGAGCCGGTGATCGCCACCACCCAGACATTGTCCTCGGCCGCGGCGCGGTCGACCGCCTCGATGACGCCCCAGGCGAGCTCCTGCGACAGCGCGTTCTTCTTCTCCGGCCGCTCGAGGGTGATGGTGCGGACGTGGCCCGCGTCGGTCTCGCGCACGAGTCTGGTCATCTCTGGCTCCTCCCCTGTCGGCCTGCATTTGTCTCAGGTCGGAGGCGCCGGGTCGAGGCCCCGAGTTGACCGCCGTCAATGCCGGCGCGGTGGAAGCGGCCCAGTCTGCGGCTCATGACGGTCCATGGCCTGAAACCCACGGAGGAGTTCGCCGGCCAGCTGGTCCTGGCCATGATCGGCGGGCTGGGCCTGCTGGTCCTGGTGCTGGCGATGATGGTGGTCGCCTATCTGAGCGAACCGGAGCACGATCACCTGGGGCGGCCCATGGGCGGCAGCGCGGCGGCGGCGGAGCCGTTGTAGCTTCCGGCCGGGCGCGGCGTCGGTCACGCCAGGTTCTTCTGCGCTACCGCGATGATGATCAGCACATAGCCCGC
This sequence comes from Alphaproteobacteria bacterium, assembly GCA_028869395.1. Lineage (GTDB taxonomy): Bacteria > Pseudomonadota > Alphaproteobacteria > Caulobacterales > Caulobacteraceae > Phenylobacterium. The sequence goes on from JAGWSE010000105.1 coordinate 13,494, forward strand.
CAGCCGGCCGAGGTAGATGGGGGCCTGGTCGTCGGCGTCGATGTGCCAGGCGATCGGCACCGACTGGTTGATCGCGAACAGCACGAAGGCGGCGGTGAAGTAGAGGAAGAAGCGGTCCTTGGTCTCACGGTAGAACTGGATGAAGAACATCGCCGCGGCGATGAAGCCCAGCGAAACCATGCCGGCGATGAAGCTGGCGACTTCCGGATCTTGCGACACTATTCGGTCCTCCGGCTGAAGCCGTAGAGCAGGACGAGGACGGCGATGACCGTCGGCACCTGGCGCCAGGGCCAGAAATTCACGCTGAGAAAGATCACGCGGTCCAGCAGCAGGATCACGTTGTTGATGGACAGGAAGATGAAGCTGACGCCGGTCCAGAAGAGGATCGGCGCACGGGTGCGCCGCCACGAGATCCAGACGACGATGGCGCAGATCAGCGCCGTGATGAGGCCGAGCCCGTAGACCAGGCCGGGGAAGATCAGGTCGCTCACTTCTGCGGTCCCCTGAATCGGAAGGCGTCGGCGAAGCCCTGCGCCGATCCGGGCTTGGTGATCAGGTTGATCAGAGACACGGGTCGTTCCCTGTAGGCCCTCTCCAGACGGTCGACGAGATCGGCCAGCTGCGGCTCGGCGGGGGAATAGCGGCCGCCCTCGCGGGGCTCGCGCACGATGAGGCGGGCGCGCTCGAGGTCGCGCAGGGCCGCGGTGACGGCCATCGCGCTGGCGCGAAGCTCGCGGTCGATCTCCGGCATGGCCCAGCCCCGCTCCGGGTTGGACTTCAGGAGCAGGAGAACCTCGACCGACCAGACGGAGCGAAACCCTTCGCGCACGAAGCTTTCGAGTTCCGGATCAGACGCCAAAACCTTGACCAGACATTCCGCGAATCCCCCGACGCCGGCCGCGCCCCTGGCGCGCCGTCGCAAGGGACAGAACGCGCGAGCGGCGGCTTTGTGCCCGACAACGCGGGAATTCAGTTCCCCAGCGCCTGATCGAGGTCGGCGATGAGGTCGGCGGGATCCTCGATGCCGACCGACAGGCGCAGGAGATCGGCCGGCGTGGTGGTGCCGACCTCCACGGAGGCCCGGTGCTCGATCAGGCTCTCGACGCCGCCCAGCGAGGTGGCGCGCTTCCACAGGCGCACGCGCGCGGCGGTCGCGAGCGCGGCCGCCGCGCCGCCCTTCACCCGCAGGCTGAGCATGCCGCCGAAGCCGCCGGTCATCTGGCGCGCCGCGATCGCGTGGCCGGGATGGTAAGGCAGGCCCGGATAGAGCACCGCCTCGATCCGGGCATCGCCCGCGAAGCGTTCGGCGATGGCCTGGGCGGAGCGGCAGGCGCGCTCCACGCGCAAGGGCAGCGTGCGCATGCCGCGCATCAGCAGCCAGGCCTCGATGGGTCCGAGCACCGCCCCGCCCTGGGTGCGCAGGAAGGCGATGCGCTCCCACAGCTCGTCGCGGACCGCGGCGACCAGGGCGCCGGCCAGCACGTCGGAATGGCCGTTCAGGTACTTGGTCGCCGAGTGCATGACGATGTCGGCCCCCAGGGCGAGGGGGTGGGTGATCACCGCCGCGCCCACCGTGGAGTCGACCGCCAGCTTTGCGCCGGCGCGGTGGGCGAGGTCGGCGCAAGCGGCGATGTCGCTCACGCTCCACATCGGGTTGCTTGGGGTTTCCAGCCAGACCAGCCGGGTGCGCCCGGGCCGCAGCGCCGCGGCGACCGCCTCGGCGCGCGTGGCGTCGACGAACTCGACATCGATCCCCCATGGCGCGGCATAGAGGCGGAGCCACTGCTGGAGTCCGTAGTACATCACCTCCGGCGCGATCACGTGGTCGCCGGGCGAGAGCGCCATGAAGACCGTGCTGGCGGCCGCCAGGCCGGAGGCGAACAGCAGGGCCGCCTCCCCGCCCTCCAGCCGCGCCAGCAGCGCCTCCGGGCCCTCGTAGGCGGGGCTGTCGATGCGCGTGTAGTTGTAGCCGCCCACGAAGCGGTAGGCCTCGTCGCGAAGGTAGGTGGTCGAGACGTGGATGGGCGCGATCAGGTCGCCCGACGGCGCGTTGGGGGCGACCACGCCCTGGGCGGCGAGCGTGGCGGGGCTCCAGGTCGGCTCGTCGGCCATGTGTCGTGCTCCTCGGCTGTGACGCGCGTGCAGCATAGAGGCGGACGGCGTGCGCCGGGAGCCGCTTCGCCGACGCCGGACAGGGCGCGGTTCGCGGACTCGTGCTATCCTCGGACGTCCGGTCCCGGGGGGCCCGCCATGACGACGACTGTCCAGACGCCCAGGCGCGCGCCGGGCGGCGGGGAGCGGCAGAACGCGCCGCTGATGCGCCGGCTGGCGGCCGGGCTGCTGCTGGACCTCATCGCGATCGGGCGGGGCGACGTCGACATGGTCGACACCCTGCTGGCCAGCGCGATCATCCAGGCCAACGTCCAGGAGATCGTCCGCCGTGCGGACCTGCAGGTCTCGTTCGCGGCGGAGGCCGAGATGCCGCCCGACGAGATGCGGCGGCCGGTGACCATGAACGCCGTCGCCAGTTCCCTGAACCTGCCGTTCGAGACGGTGCGGCGGCGCATCAACCGGATGGCGGCGGATGGCTTCTGCCGCTTCGTGGAGGGCGGGGTCATCGTGCCCTCGGCGGTGCTGGCCGATCCGCAGTACGCCGTCGACGCCTTCCGCGGCTACGAGCGGATGCGGGCGGGGTACTACCGGATGAGCGAGCTGGGGCTGGTGGGCGAGCTGCCGCCGCCGACCGTGGAGCTGGCGGCCGATAGCTTTCCGATCCGGGCCGTCGCCCGGTTGTTCGGGACCTATGTGCTGCGGGTGGTCGAGAGCCTGGCGCGCGTGGGCGACCTGATCGACGCGATGGTCATGCTGGAGATCTACCGCGCCAACGTCGAGAACCTGCCGCCGGGCGCGGCGCGGGCGGGCGACGGCGACCGCGGCGACGACGTGGCCGACGACGGCCTGCGGCGGGCGGTCGCCTCCTCGACGGTCGCCACGCGGCTGGGCCTGCCCAGCGAGACGGTGCGGCGCCGAACCCTGGCGCTGAGCGCGCGCGGCGCCTGCCAGCGGGTGCGCGGCGGCCTGATCGTCCCTGGCGAGGTGCTGGCGCAGGGCCCGCTGGGGGTGGCGCTCGCCGCCAACGCCGCCCAGCTGCAGCGGCTGTTC
>JAGWSE010000106.1 GCA_028869395.1 Alphaproteobacteria bacterium
GCCTGCCGCCGTCCCGGCGCCCGCCGCGGAAGCCCCGCCGACCCTGCCCACCACGGGCGACGGCGCAGTGATCGTCCAGTTGCTCGACAAGGTCTGCGTGCCGCTCGTTCGCGGCGGCAATCTGGACCAGCTCGCCCACCAGATGCCCGGCGCGCGCAAGGACCGCCGCGACGGCACCTGGAGCATCCCGCTCGGCGGCAAGCGCGACTACCGCGTGATCCTCCAGCCGCCCGGCGTCAACAAGGACACCTGCCTGGCGGAGGTGCACTTCGCCGTCGGCCAGGACCAGCCGATCGCCGATGCGGTGAACATCTGGTCGTTCCTGCACAAGCCGGAGCTGGTCCTGCAGGCCAACTACGTCAACGTGGATCCCGACGGCATCAAGCGCGTGCGCAAGTCCTGGGAGCACCTGGAGTCGAACTCGTCGATGGCGGTGAACTTCACCACCGAGCGCAAGCCGAACGGCGAGCCTCTCGACCGCAACTACGACACCGGTGAGCTGTTCTACCAGGAACGCCATTTCTGATGGCCTGGACGGACGTCTCGGGCCTTTCCGGCGTCCTCCTCATCCTGGTCGCCTACGCCGCCGCCACCGCCGGCCGGCTCGATCCCAAACGGGCGCCCTCGCTCGCGGCGAACTTCGTCGGCGCGAGCCTGATCCTGCTGTCCCTGCTGCACGCCTTCAATCTCTCCGCGGTCGCCATGGAGGGGTCGTGGGCGCTGGTGTCGCTGATCGGGCTGATGCGTCTGGGCGTCAGCGGTTTCAGGCGTCAGGCGGCTTCGCGGCGAGAGCCTCGAAGGCCCTGACCACCGCTTCGTAGGCGCCACGCTTGAACGGCACGATCAGCGCAGGCGCCTCGGCGAGATACCCCCACCGCCACGCGTCGAACTCCGGATGGCTGTCCGCGGCGAGATCGAACTCGTCCTCGTCGCCGTCGAACCGGAAGGCGAACCAGACCTGCTTCTGGCCCTTCCAGCCCTTGGCGATTTTTGCGCCGGCGGCCTCGGGCGGGAAGTCGTAGATGATCCAGCCGTCGGTGCGGGCGAGGAGGGTCACGTGGCGCGCCCCGGTTTCCTCCTCGAGCTCGCGGCGGGCGGCCTGCTCGAGGTCCTCGCCCTCGTCGACGCCCCCTTGCGGGAATTGCCAGCACCAGGGCGGCGGCGTGGCCGCGCGGCGCCCGAACCAGACCCTGCCGTCGGGATGGAACAGGACGACCCCGACATTCGGCCGATAGGGCGACAGATCCATCTAATGGTGGCGGACGGCGAGGGCGGAGGCCGGGGCCAGCTGGAAGCCCCGGTCGCTGAGCGAAGACGCCCATTTCGCCACAAGGTCCAGCGTCACCGGGTAGGCGAAGCCCGCGCCGAGCGCCTGGCCCCGCTGCATCGCCCCGGTCTCCAGGGCCGATAGCTGCTGGTCTATGGCGCCGCGGGAGAGCTGGTCGTCGATCACGCGCTCGGCCGTGGCGCGCGGCAATCCGCCGCCGGTCATCCGGGCGGCCGTTCCGTCGTCGATGAAGCCGAGCCCCCGTCCCGCCGCGGCGCCGGCGAAGGCCTGGTAGGCGGACGGCGTCGCGAGGAAGCGCGATCCCAGATAGTTGGTCAGGCCGAAGTAGCCGGTGCAGCGCGACAGCACCCATTCCAGCTTCTTGACGATCTCCGCCGGCGAACCGTCGGCCATCAGGGTGTAGGGGCCGGGATCGTTGTCGGGATAATCCAACGGCTCCATCGGCGTCTCGAGCAGCACCTCGTGGCCGTGGGCTCGGGCGTCGTCGATCCAGCCCTGCAGTCCCTCCGCGTAGGGCGCGAAGGAGAGGGTGATCTCCGGCGGCAGGGTGTCGATGGCCTGCCGCGTGGCGCGCGCGTTGAGGCCGAGGCCGCCGATGACCAGCGCGATTTTCGGTCGACCGTTGGCGACGAAGGGCCGCTTGTAGGCCTCGAACGGCGTGCGCCCATCCGTGGCGATGATCGGCAGCGGCCCGCCGGGACCGGGCGCGTAAAGGCCCGCCAGCGGCGCCATGGGCAGGGCGCCGGCGACCGGACGCTCGCCCGATGCGGCGTTCCAGGTGATCCCGGCGAGCGGCGCAAGCGGCCGCTCAGAGAGCCGGACTATGTCTTCCGTGACGGAGATCGGGCCTGTGGCCGGGGTTAGCGCCTCGCGCCAGCCGACCGGCGCATGACGCAGAGCCCCGGCCAGCGAGATCTTCATGTGCGGGGCCTTGGGCGTCATCGGCCCGAGCAGGATCACCAGCCCCGCGAGCGCGGCGATGAACAGCGCCGCCGCCGCACCGACGCCCACGAAGCGGTTGGCCGCTATCGCCTTGAGTCCGCCCACCCCGAAGCGGGGCGCCGACAGACGAGGAAGCGCAAGCATCGCCAAGTCAGGGACTCCTTCGTGGCGAGGGTCGCGCGACATGGTTAATGGGCTGTTAGGGCCTGCTGGTCCGCGACGGCGGAGCGCGTACACCGCCGGCATGGCCACCAAGACTCTGCAGACCCGCCACGGACCCATGATCGCCTTCTGCGGCGACAAGTACATTACGCCGCCGCTCGAGAGCGGCGAATATGCGCCCGACGAATTGGCGCTGCTGGCCCAGCTGGTTCGGCCGGGAATGACTGTGGTGGGGGTGGGCGCCAACATCGGCGCCCATACCGTCCCGCTGGCCAAGGCCTGCGCGCCCGGCCTCCTCTACGCCTCTGAGCCGCAGCAGCGGGTCTTCCAGGTGATGTGCGCCAATCTCGTGCTGAACGAAGTCGCCAACGTCGTCGCCCGTCCGGAGGCCTGCGGTGAGACAGAGGGCGAAGCGACCATCCCGAGGCTCGACTACGACGCCGTCGAGAACTTCGGCGGCGTGTCGTTGCAGCCGACCGACCGTGGCGGCGAACGGGTGCGGGTCGTGGCCCTAGACCAGCTGGCCCTGGCGCGATGCGACCTGATCAAGATCGACGCCGAAGGGTTCGAGCCGCAGGTCCTGAAGGGCGCGGACCAGACGATCGCCCGCTGCCGGCCGATCATCTACGCGGAGAACGACCGCCCGGCCCAGCAGCAGGAGGTCATCTCCATGCTCGACGCCATGGGCTACAGCCTCCATTGGCGCACGCCGCTGCTGGCCGAGCCTGCCGTGTTCGGCGGCGTCGCCTATGCTTCCATCAACATGTTGTGCCTGCCCAAGGAGCGGGACATCGCCGTGAAGGGCGAGCCAGCCATCGATCCCGCCAACTGGGCTTCGCCCGTGCCCGTCTCCGGAGCGGCTTAGGCGCGGCACGAAGGAGGGCGGCCGTGGGGACCACCCTCGTCGTGGCTCGGCCGTGCGGGGCCTATTTGTCGATCGGCGTCTTCTCGAGTGGCGGCTTCGCCTCGGCCACGCGCGCCTTGTTGATGATCGCGGCGAGCTTCGCGGTCGGCTTCGGCAGCTTCGGCGTCGCAGCGACAGAGCCGTAGCGCAGCACATCCTCGGCGCGGACCAGCTGGAAGTCCTTCTTGGGGTCGAAGCCCACGGGCGGCTCCTCAGCCGGCTCGTGGGGCGCGGCCCGGACGCGGCCCTCCTGGGCGTTGAGAGCGTTCTGGAACGAGGCTTCGGAGAACTCGAAGGCGCGGTTGGCGACCTCCTGGGCTTCCTCGCGGGTCGCGGCGACCTCGAGATCGGGCGTGATACCGGTCAGCTGGATCGAGCGACCGGAGGGCGTGTAGTAGCGCGCCGTGGTCAGCTTCACCGCGCCGTCGAGGCCGCCGCGCAGCGGGATCACGGTCTGCACCGAACCCTTGCCGAAGCTGGTCAGGCCGACGATCGCCGCCCGGCGCCGGTCCTGCAGCGCGCCGGCCACGATCTCGGCCGCCGAGGCGGTGCCGGAATCGATCAGCACGACCATCGGCATGCCGTTGGTGATGTCGCCGGGGCGGGCGTTGTAGCGCTCCACGTCCCGCGGGTCGCGGCCGCGCTGCTCGACGATCTCGCCGCCCTGTAGGAACAGGTCGGAGACGCCGACCGCCTGGTCGAGCAGCCCGCCCGGGTTCTTTCGCAGGTCGAGGATCAGACCCTTCATGTGCGGGTTCTTGGCCTTGAGCTCCTCGAAGGCCTGCGTCGCCTCGTCGGTGGTCTTCTCGCCGAAGGAGGAGATCCGCAGGACGCCATAGTCTCCGTCCATGCGGGCGGTGGCGGTCTTGGTCTTGATGATCTCGCGGACCAGTTTGACGTCGAAGGGGTCGGAATGCTCGCGCGCGATGGTGAGCGTCACCGCCTCGCCGGGTTTGCCGCGCATCTCCTTGACCGCGTCGTTCACCGACAGACCGAGCACGCTCTTGCCATTGACGGCGGTGATGTAGTCGCCCGGCTTGAGCCCGGCCTTCGCGGCCGGCGTGCCGTCCATCGGCGTGATGATCTTCACGACGCCGTCTTCGCTGGTGACCTCCAGGCCCAGGCCGCCGTACTCGCCGCGCGTCTGGTCGCGCATGTCCTGGAAATCCGCGGGATCGAGATAGCCGGAGTGCGGGTCGAGCGACGTCAGCATCCCGTTGATCGCCGCCTCGATCAGCTTGGTGTCGTTGACGGGGGTGACATACTGGTGGTCGACGGTGTCCAGCACGTCGCCGAACAGACCGAGCATCCGGTAGGTCTTGGCGGAAGGGTTGGCCGAGGCGAGCGCGTGGCTCGAGACATAGGCCATGGAGCCCGCGCCCAGCACGAACGCCGAGACGCCGATCAGCAGGTACTTCTTCATAGCCTGTCGCAGGCTCCTTTTGCGGCGCGCGCGCCGCCTCTGACTAGGGCCCCCACGAAGCGCTTCGGCTGCGCCTCACCCCGAATTGCCGCTAAGCCACCGCGCCGGATCGACGGGCGAACCCTGGTTGCGGATCTCAAGATAGAGTTCCGACCTCGATTGTCGACCATCCGGCATCCATCCGACAGCCTGCCCCGACGCGACGGATTGTCCGACGGCGACAGACGAGCGGTCCAGACCCGCTAGCACGAGATGGTATCCACCGCTGAGTCTTAAGATCAAGATCACGCCCCAGCCCTTCACCGGACCCACATACTGGACAAGTCCGGCGGCCGGGCTCGCCACGCGGGCGCCCTTGGGCGCGGCCAGCGTGACTCCGTTGGCGCGGCCGCCGCCGGGCAGCGGATCGCCGAACCTGTGGACCACGGCCCCCAGCGTGGGGCGGACGAGCTTCGCGGGCGGCAGGGCGGAGGTCGCCGCCTCGGCAGGCGCGGGCCCGCGCAGCGGCGGCAGCGGTGTCGATGGCGGAGGCGCCGCCTCGGCCGCCTCGCTCTCCTGCGCAAACAGCGCGGCGTTTTCGACCGCCGCCAGCCGGCGCTGGCGCGCCATGTCGCTCGCCTGGGCGGCGTAGGCGCGGGCGCGGGCCTGCAGGTCCGGCGTCATCGCCTTCACCAGGATCGCGGCGCGTATGGCGTCTCGCGCGTCATGGGGCGAGACCAGCAGGGCCGGCGGCGGATCGCGCCTAAGCTCCTCCAGAACCGAGAGCAGGTGCGAGAGCCGGTTCATGTTGCGGGCCTGGTCGGCGGAGAGCTCCGTCTCCTGCAGGTCCAGGCGCGACAGGCGTCCGGCGCCCTGGGCGAGCGCCATCCCGCCCGCGATCAGGGCGGCCAGACTTGCGGCGACGATCAGGCGGGCGCGGGCCATCAGTCCCGATGATAGGGCGATCCGGCCAGGATGGAGACCGCCCGATAGACCTGCTCGGCCAACATGACGCGGGCCAGCGCGTGCGGCCAGGTCTGAGGGCCGAACGCGAGCTTGCCGGCGGCGCTCTCAAGCAGCGACGGATCGAGACCGTCCGCGCCGCCGATCACGAAGGCAAGCCTGCGCACCCCCTGGTCGCGAAGGCCGGCGATCTGATCGGCAAAGGCGCGCGAGGCGATCGCGCGGCCGTGTTCGTCGCAGGCGATCACATGGGAAGCCGCGAGGTGCGGCTTCAGCGCCTCGGCCTCGGCCGCCTTGCCGGGCTTCTTCGCATCCACTTCGACGAGCTCGACCGGGCCAAGTCCCAGCGCCCGGCCCGCAGCCGTGGCGCGCTCGGCGTAGAGCTTCACGAGCTCGGCCTCCGGCGAGCGGCCGAGCCGTGCGATGGCGACGATGGCGATCCGCAAGCTAGAGCGGGGGCGGGCTGCGGAAGCCGCCGAATTCGCGCTCGAGGAGGCCGGCGAATGCGATCGTCGTCCGATCCTCGAGGTAGGGTCCGATCACCTGGATCCCGATCGGCAGGCCCGCCCTGGTGAAGCGGATCGGCGCGGCCGTCGCCGGCAGGTTCGGCAGGAGCGGCAGCGACGGGTATGCCAGCTGGTCGCGGTAGGGCGTCTCGCGTCCATTGATGACCAGGACCCGCTTGGCCCAGTCGGCCTCGTCCACGTGCGGGAAGGCGACCGTGCCGGTGACGGGCGCCAGCACCACGTCGAAGTCGCCGAAC
>JAGWSE010000107.1 GCA_028869395.1 Alphaproteobacteria bacterium
TCGAAGAAGTAAGCGTCTCCACCCATGATGACCCTTTCGCGCTGGAAGGTGATCCTCGTCGTCCTGGCGACGCTCCTCGGCGCTATCTTCACCCTTCCGAACATGTTGCCGGCCTCGACGCGCGCGTCGCTGCCCGGCTTCGTGCCGAAGAAGACGCTGGCGCTCGGCCTCGATCTGCAAGGCGGCTCCTCGCTGCTGCTCGAGGTGGACACCAACGCGCTGCGCAACGAGCGCCTCACCAACATGATCGAGGACGTGCGGACGACGCTCACTCAGGAGCAGATCGCCTTCACCGATCTCGGCCAGGTGAACGGCGGCGTCAGCGTGCGCATCACCGATCCGAGCCGGATGAACGACGCGGTGAACGCGCTGCGCCGCACGGTGGGCGCGCCGCTGGCCGGCACGCCGGGCGGGCGGGACGTCACGGTCACCTCGACGCCGGACCAGCGAATCACCCTGGCGTTCGTGCCCGACGCCTTTGATGCGGAAGCCGCGCGGGCGGTCGACCAGTCGATCGAGATCATCCGGCGCCGGGTCGATCAGCTCGGCACCAAGGAAATCGACATCACCCGCCAGGGCAAGGCCCGCATCTTCCTGCAGGCGCCGGGCGAGAGCGATCCCGAGCGGCTGAAGAACATCGTCGGCCAGACGGCCAAGCTCACCTTCCAGATGGTGGACGACAGCGTGCCGGCCGCCGACGTGCAGGCGGGCAACATCCCGCCGGGCGACGAGGTGCTGCCCTCCACCGACGGCTACGCCCCGGCCTACGTCGTCAAGAAGCGCGCGGTGGTCACCGGCGAGATGCTGACCAACGCATCGCCCAGCTTCGACCCGCAGACCGGCCGCCCCATCGTGAACTTCCGCTTCAATGGCGTGGGCGCGCATCGCTTCGGCGACATCACCACGAACAACATCGGCAAGCGCTTCGCGATCATCCTCGACAACAAGGTGATCTCGGCGCCGGTCATCCAGTCGGCCATCACCGGCGGCTCGGGCATGATCAGCGGCAACTTCACGGCGCAGAGCGCGAATGATCTGGCCGTCCTGCTGCGAGCCGGCGCCTTGCCGGCGCCGCTGCGGGTCATCGAGCAACGGAACGTGGGGGCCGAACTCGGCGCCGACGCCGTCCACGCCGGCGAGATCTCCGCCATCATCGGCCTCAGCGCCGTCGTGGTGTTCATGCTGCTGATCTACGGCGGGCTGTTCGGCGGCGTCTCGATCCTGGGGCTGATCGTCAACGGCCTGATGATCATCGGGCTGATGAGCTGGACCGGCGCGACCCTGACCCTGCCGGGCATCGCGGGCCTGATCCTGACGCTCTCGGTGGCTGTCGACGCCAACGTGCTGATCTACGAGCGCATGCGCGACGAGCTGCGGGCCGGCCGATCGCTGATCGCGGCCATGGACGCCGGCTTCTCGCGGGCGTGGGGGACCATCTTCGACGCCAACATGACCCACATGTTCTCGGCCCTGATCCTCTTCGAGTTCGGATCGGGTCCTGTGAAGGGCTTCGCCTGGACGCTGTCGATCGGCGTTCTCACCACCGTCTTCTCGGCCGTGCTGGTGACCCAGGTGCTGCTCGCCTGGTGGTTCAAGGCCACCCGGCCCAAGACGCTGCCGATCGCCTAGGAGGCCAGGACGATGAAACATTGGCCTCTGATCAAGGTCCTGCCGGTCCGCACCCACTTTCGGTTCGTGCGCCTGGCCAAGTACTTCGCTCCGCTGTCCGGCGTGGCGATCCTGGGCGCCCTGTACCTGGCGCTGTTCCCGTTCCAGCCCCCGTGCGGCGGCTTGACCTGCGGCATCGATTTCAAGGGCGGCTCGGTCCTCGAGCTGACCACCGCGCCGAACCCGGTCGACATCGGCAAGATCCGCGGGATCGTCTCCAACATGCACCTGGGCGACGTCCAGGCGCAGGGCTTCGGCTCGCCCTACCAGGCCATGGTGCGCTTTCAGACGCCGCCCGGGGCTGATCCGACCCAGACGGCGCAGCGCGTCGAGGACCAGATCGCCCAGCAGGTGAAGCCGGTGAAGTTCACCCGCGCCGATGTGGTGGGGCCGAAGGTTTCGGGAGAGCTGCTGCGTTCGGGCCTGTTCGCCCTGGGCGGCGCGATCCTGCTGATGCTGCTCTACATCTGGTTCCGGTTCGAGCTGCAGTTCGGCCTGGGTGCGGTGGCGGCCCTCTTCCACGACGTCTTCCTGACGTTCGGGCTGATCGCGCTGACCGGCAAGCTGTCCGACTGGACGGGCGGGGCGATCCGGCCGATCGAGTTCGACCTGCCGGCCGTGGCGGCGATCCTGACCATCATCGGCTACTCGATGAACGACACGGTGGTGGTGTTCGACCGCTTCCGGGAGAACCTGCGCAAGTACAAGCGCATGCCGCTCTCCGAGGTGATCGACATGTCGATCAACGAGATGCTGACGCGGACGATCATCACCAGCTTCACGGCCATCATCGCCCTGGCGGTGCTGGCGGTGCTCGGCGGGCGCGAGCTCTACGGGCTTTCGGTGATCATGCTGTTCGGCATCTGCATCGGCACATACTCGTCGATCTACATCGCCGCCCCGGTAATCATCCTGTGGGGCGTCAAGCGCAGCGACGAGGAGGCGGAGCCGATCCAGCCGCCGCCTGGCGTGCGGGCGGCGCGCCGGTAGGGCCGTGGCCCGCAGCGCGCCCACCATCGACAGCTATGGCGGCGGCGGCTTCCGGCTGTCCGGCGCCTGGCGCGAGGGCTCGCTGCTGATCGTCGCCGACGAGCCCAGGACCTGGGAGGTCGCGAGCCTCGCCGAGGTCACCCCCCAGAGCCTCGCGCCGGTGTTCGCGGTCGGCCACGCCGAGATCGAGTTCCTGCTGATGGGGGTCGGCGCCGCCAACGCGCTGCCGCCGCGGGAGGTGCGCGACAGCCTTCGCGCCGCGGGAATCGGCCTGGAATTCATGGACACGGCGGCCGCGGCCCGGCTCTACAACGTGCTCACCTCGGAGGGCCGCCGGATCGCCGCGGCCCTCATCGCTGTCTGACGCTCAAGGCTCAGACTTCCGCGTTACGCGAAAACACCCTAAACCTGAGTCCCACGGTAGGATTCGGGAGGGGATTCCATGGCCGCAATGCTTTCCAATTTGCGCAACACGATGATCGTCAGCTTCATCATCGCGATCGTCATCATCGCCGGCTACTTCATGCACCACGGCGGCGCCGACGCGATTTTCTGGCAGGCGGTATTCCGCTGGCTCCACGTGCTGTTCGGCATCATGTGGATCGGCCTTCTGTACTACTTCAACTTCGTCCAGACCCGGAAAATGCCGGAAATCCCGGCCGAGCTTAAACCGGCCATTTCCAAGTACATCGCGCCGGAAGCGCTGTTCTGGTTCCGCTGGGCGGCGTTGTTCACGGTGATCATGGGCCTGATCCTGGCCTGGAACCGCGGCTACATCGTCTCGGCGCTGCTGCTCGGAAACGGCCTGAGCGAGCCGCAGTTCGCCTTCATCGGGCTCGGCATGTGGCTGGGGCTGATCATGGCCTTCAACGTCTGGTTCCTGATCTGGCCGGCGCAGAAAATCTCGCTGGGCCTGGTCGAGGCGGATGCGGCGGCCAAGGCGGCGGCGGCCACGAGAGGGATGATCTTCTCGCGGATCAACACCTTCCTTTCGGTGCCCATGCTCGTCTGCATGACCTTCAACCAGACCATCTTCGGCTGATCGGTTCGGCCCGCTAAGATCGGAAGGCCCGCCCGACCGGCGGGCCTTTTGGTTTTCCGGGACCCCATGGACGCCGCGCCTTCGCAAGACCTCGACGACCTGATCCGGCGCGTCGATCCCGACCGGTGGATCTCCAGCCGGTTCATCGGAGACGTCGA
>JAGWSE010000108.1 GCA_028869395.1 Alphaproteobacteria bacterium
CGGTACGGTGGGCACGGGGCGCATCGAGCGTGGCCGGGTGAAGGTGGGCGACGAGATCGAGATCGTGGGCTTACAGGACAAGGCGCGCAAGTCGGTGGTGACGGGCATCGAGATGTTCCGCAAGCTGCTCGACCAGGGCGAGGCGGGCGACAACGTGGGGGTGCTGCTGCGCGGCACCAAGCGCGAGGACGTGGAGCGCGGCCAGGTGCTGTGCAAGCCGGGCTCGATCAAGCCGCACAAGAAGTTCGTGGCCGAGGCCTACATCCTGACCAAGGAGGAGGGCGGTCGCCACACGCCGTTCTTCACCAACTACCGGCCTCAGTTCTACTTCCGGACCACGGACGTGACCGGGATCATCAAGCTGAAGGAAGGCGTGGAGATGATCATGCCCGGCGACAACGCCGAGCTGAACGTGGAGCTGATCACCCCGATCGCCATGGACCAGGGCCTGCGCTTCGCGATCCGCGAAGGCGGCCGCACGGTGGGCGCGGGCGTCGTGGCCAAGATCATCGAGTAGTCCCTCCCATCCCCGCAAGGGGATCGGAAACATCCCGAAAGGCCGCCGGACACACTCCGGCGGCCTTTTTGTTTGGGACGCTCCCCAGTTTTGACGGAACAGCGAAAGATCGTGGCGCGACTCGACCGCGCGGCGCACAGTCGCTTCCAAATCCGGCCGCGGCCGGAGAAGTAGGGGAGGAGAGAAGGGATGCGTGTCCTCTTGGGAGGCGCAGTGGCTGTGGTCCTGGCCATGGGCTGCGCCGGCTGCGACAGCGGGGTCTCGAGCGCCAGGGCCGAGACGGCGCCGGCCGCGACGCTGGTCACCGCGATCGGCTGTCCGAAGGCGCCGAAGCCGGATTGCGTGACCGTCACGGCCGACGGCAAGACCTGGGACGTCACCTCGGCGGGCGTCGACATGAAACGCGGCGTGGCGGTGTCGGTCAGCGGCACGCCGGGTCCGGCGGGCGCCTGCGGGCCCACCCTGGCCAGCCCGCAGGTGGACTACACCGGCCTGCAATGCGGCTCCGGCGGCTGACCTAGGCTTCGTCGCGCCCGCGGTCGGCCTTCGGATCGGCGTCGGCCTTCGGGTCGGGGTCGGGGGGGCCGCGGTTGGGCGCGCCCGAGGCCGGATCGGTGGCCGTCTTGTTCGTGCGCTCCGAGCCCTCCGCGCCCTTGGGCTCATAGGCGGTGCGCGGCGGCGCGCCGGGCTTCATCTCGTCATCGCGGTTCCAGTGCTTGCCGCGGTCGTGCTGGGCGGTCTCGTGCTCGGGCATGACGGCCTCTCGTGTGTCGGGAATCGGGGGTGAAACGGGCGGACCGCGACGATCGATCCGCCTTGCCCGCCTCATGCGCCCCTGCTAAACCCCGCGGCTCCGGCGATGAGCCGAGCGCGCCGGAAGGCTTCACTGCTTTCCGGCGCGCTGTTCATTGGTCGGGGGGCAGGCTCCCCTGGACAGGCGGCGTCTGCTGCGTAGGAGTGTAGCTCAGCTGGTAGAGCATCGGTCTCCAAAACCGAGGGCCGGGGGTTCGAGTCCCTCCACTCCTGCCATCTTATATATTGCGCCGGACCCACCGGGGCGTTCGCCGCCCCACTGACCTAAGAGTTCAAGATCGCCCCATGGCCAGGAAGCCGCCCTCGCAAGCGATGAGGAACCGCGCCGCCAAGACCGCGGCCGCCATGGCCACGCCCTCGGCCGTGGCGCAGTCCGAACCCAAGAAGCGCGTCAGCATCGGCCAGTTCTTCCGCGAAGTGCGCCAGGAGGCGCGCCGGATCACCTGGACGAGCCGCCGGGAAACCTGGATCACCTCGGTTATGGTCGCCATCATGGTGGCCCTCGCCATGGGCTTCTTCGCCGCCCTGGACAGCTTCTTCGGCTGGGCCGTGCCCACCGTCCTTCGGCTGGCGAACGCTGGATAAGAGATCGATGTCGGAAGCCGCCCAAACCACCGCCAACCCGCGCCACAAGTGGTACATCGTCCACGCCTACTCGAACTTCGAGAAGAAGGTGGCCGATAGCATCAAGGAACAGGCGCACGCCCAGGGCCTCGACGAGGCCTTCTCAGAGATCCTGGTGCCCACCGAAGACGTGGTGGAGATCCGCCGCGGCCGGAAGATCAACTCCGAGCGCAAGTACTTCCCGGGCTACGTCCTGGTGAAGATGGACATGACCGACGAGGCCTATCACCTGGTCAAGAACACCCCGAAGGTGACGGGCTTCCTGGGTTCCGGCTCCAAGCCGATGCCGGTCTCCGAGCGGGAAGTCGCCCGGATCATCGGCGCCATCGAAGAAGGGGTCGAGCGGCCCAAGCCCACCATCACCTTCGAGATCGGCGAGCAGGTGCGCGTCACCGACGGCCCCTTCGCCAGCTTCAACGGTTCGGTGGAGCAGGTCGACGAAGACCGCGCCCGCCTGCGGGTCACCGTCTCCATCTTCGGCCGCGCCACCCCGGTCGAGCTGGAATACAACCAGGTCGAAAAGCTCGGCTAAGGCCCAGGACCGAAGCCTGCGGTTGTTCGGGAGCCCCGGGCCTGCTACAGGCCCGCGCTTCGCGCCCGGCGTGAGTTGGGGCGCGTCAAATCCGTGGGAGAGGGCGGCCACCGTAACCTCGCACCACGGCTCACAAGAGACCGAATCCCGGTCATAGGAGCAGAAGATGGCCAAGAAGATCCTCGGCTACATCAAGCTGCAGGTGCCCGCGGGCGCCGCAACGCCTTCGCCGCCCATCGGGCCGGCGCTCGGCCAGCGCGGCGTCAACATCATGGGCTTCTGCAAGGAGTTCAACGCCCGGACGGAGAAGGAACAAAAGGGCACGCCCCTTCCGACCGTGATCACCGTCTACCAGGACAAGAGCTTCACCTTCGTCACCAAGACCCCGCCCGCCAGCTACTACCTGAAGCAGGCGGCCAAGCTGCAGTCCGGCTCCAAGGCGCCCGGCCGCGACACGGTCGGCCGGGTCACGCGCACCCAGCTGCGCGAGATCGCCGAGAAGAAGATGAAGGACCTCAACGCCAACGACGTCGAGGCCGCCGCCAAGATCATCGAGGGGTCCGCCCGCTCGATGGGCCTGCAGATCGTGGAGGCCTAAGCCATGGCGAAGCAACCCAAGCGCATGCAGAAGTGGACCGGCGACGTCGCCGCGTCGCACCCTCTGGAAGACGCCGTCAAGCTGGTGAAGGCCAACGCCAACGCCAAGTTCGACGAGACCGTCGAGATGGCCGTCAACCTGGGCGTCGATCCGCGTCACGCTGACCAGCAGGTCCGCGGCGTGGTGAACCTGCCGTCCGGCACCGGCCGCGACATCCGCGTCGCCGTCATCGCCAAGGACGCCAAGGCGCAGGAAGCCACCGCCGCCGGCGCGGAAGTGGTGGGCGCCGAGGACCTTGTGGAGCGCATCCAAGGCGGCTACATGGAGTTCGACCGCGTCATCGCCACCCCGGACATGATGGCCCTGGTCGGCCGTCTCGGTAAGATCCTGGGCCCGCGCGGCCTGATGCCGAACCCGCGCGTCGGCACGGTCACGCCCAACGTCGGCCAGGCCGTGA
>JAGWSE010000109.1 GCA_028869395.1 Alphaproteobacteria bacterium
GCGCAGCAGCCGGAACAGCACGTCGAAGACCACGACCGGCCGGAAATTCCCGACGTGGGCGAAGTTGTAGACCGTGGGCCCGCAGACATACATCGTCACCCGTTCGGGATCGCGGGGAACGAAGTTCCGCTTCTCGCGGGTCATGGTGTCGTAGAGCTTCAGGACCATCGGTGCAGCTGACGTGGCGGAATGGTTGCCCGCGGGTGCGGGCAGCCCATATACAGATTGGGCGGATCGGACGCCACGGGAACCCCGGGGCCCCCATCTGATCCAAGTGAAGGGGCGCCAACGCGTATTTCCGGGACCGTCGTCCCGGCGCAACTCACCCCGGAAAGAACCGCTCTCGCTGATGGACGCCATTTCTCGCGACCGAACCCTGGTCGGAACGAACGCCGACCTTGATCTTGAAGCCGTGAAGCGCCCCAGCCGCGAAGAAGCGATGGAGGCGGTGCGCACCCTGATCGCCTGGGCGGGCGACGACCCCCGCCGCGAAGGGGTGATCGACACGCCCAAGCGCGTGGTGGACGCGTTCGGCGAGTGGTTCGAAGGCTACGACGCAGACCCCGCCAAGGAGCTGTCGCGCACCTTCGAGGACGTGCAGGGCTATGACGATATCGTCATGCTGCGCGACATCGAGGTGGAGAGCCACTGCGAGCACCACATGGCGCCGTTCCTGGGCAAGGCCTTCGTCGCCTACATGCCAACCAACCGCGTGGTCGGCATTTCCAAGATCGCCCGGGTGGTGGAGATCTTCGCCCGCCGTCTCCAGACGCAGGAGACCATGACCCAGCAGATCGCCGACGCGATCACCGATAGCCTGCGTCCCGCCGGAGTGGCGGTGCTGATCGACGCCACCCACCAGTGCATGACCACGCGCGGCGTGCACCACCGGCACGTCTCGACGATCACCACCCAGTTCACCGGCGTCTTCAAGACCGACGCGACCCTGCGCCAGCGGTTCCTCGACTTCGCCAACAAGCGGTGATCTGATCCCCGCGTCATGAGCGCGAGCGGCATCGAAGGCAGGACGGTCGTCATCACCGGGGCGGCGAGCGGCATCGGCCGCGCGCTGGCGCTGGGATTCATCAAGGATGGGGCCAAGGTCGTCGCCGCCGACATCAACGGCGAGGGACTGAAGGCCGCCGCCGACGCCGGGGCCGTGGCGATCGAGATCGACGTCACCCAGCCGGACGAAGTGGCGCGGATGGCCCAGATGGCGGTCGAGGCGACGGGCCGGCTGGACGTGCTGTTCAACAACGCGGGCCTGGGCGCCAACACCCGGATCGAGGCCCTGGAGCCGGGCGTGTTCGAGCGGTTCGTGGGCGTGCACCTGTTCGGCGCGCTCTACGGCCTGCAGTCGGCGCTGCCGATCATGCGGGCGCAGGGCTACGGACGAGTGATCAACACCCTCTCGCGCGGCGCCGAAGCCAGGGCGCCCGGGTGGGCGGCCTATGGCTCGGCCAAGGCGGGGCTGTTCGCGCTGACGCGCATCGCCGCCTCGGAGGTCGAGGGCGTGGACATCCTGATCAACGGCATGATCCCGGGGCCGACGCGGTCGGGCATGATGCAGGGGGCGAACCTGCAGGACCCCGAGGCGGTCTATCCGGCGGCGCTGCATCTGGCGACGCTGCCGGCCGGCGGGCCGAGCGGCCAGGTGTTCTGGAACATGAAGCCCTACGCCCTCTTCCGCGACCAGTTGCGGGCCGAGGCGACGGGGGCGGCGGGAGCAAACTGATGGAGCCGATCGAGCGCCTGTTGATCGAGCGCGAGTGCGAGCGGCTGATATACGCCTACTGCCACGTGGTGGACCACGGCGAGGCGGCGCGCGTCGCCGACCTTTTCGCCGAGGACGGCGTCTGGGCGAGTCCTGAGGCCACCCGCGAAGGCCGCGAGGCGATCCGCAAGGCGTTCCAGGCCCGACAGGACAACTCTGGGCGCATGTCGCGCCACGTCTGCTCGACGCCGCTGGTCGAGGTGGTCGACGCCGACCACGCCACGGCCGTGACCTATCTCACCCTCTACCGGCACGACGGCGCGCCGGGCCGACGCGTCTCGCCGCTGGACGGCCTGCCCGAGTTCGTGGGCGAATACCGCGACGCCTTCGTGCGCACGGCGGACGGCTGGCGCTTCGGGCGGCGCGATTTCGTGGGCGCCTTCGCCCGGATGAAGATGCGGGCCTGAGCGGCGCCCGCGGCCCGATATGAGCCGCCCCACTGGCGCTCGCGGCCGCGCCGGCGCCATATGCGCGCCATGACCTCCGCGACCTTCCCGACCGCGCCCGACAAGCAGGGCCTCGAGCACGGCGAGGTGCTCAGCCCGCGATTTGACGCCAACGGCCTGATCGCCGCGATCGCCACCCATGCGGACACCGGCGAAGTGCTGATGTTCGCCTGGATGAACGCCGAGGCCCTGGACCGGACGATCAACACCGGTGAGGCCTGGTACTTCAGCCGCTCGCGCGACGAACTGTGGCGCAAGGGCGCGACCAGCGGCCAGATCCAGACGGTGGTCGAGGCCCGCATCGACTGCGACCAGGACGCCGTCTGGCTGAAGGTGCGCCCGCAGGGCGACGGCGGCGCCTGCCACACCGGCGCGCGGTCGTGCTTCTACCGGGTGATCGAGGCCGGCAAGCTGGTCGAGCGGCCATGAGCGTCCCCGAGGCGCTGATCGCCTTCGCGGCGGCTGCCGGCCTGCTGACCCTGACGCCCGGGCTGGACGTGGCGCTGGTGCTCCGGACGGCCGCAGCGGAGGGGCCCCGCAGCGCCTGGATGGCGGCGTTCGGGATCTGCCTGGGCACGCTGGTCTGGGGCGCCGCCGTCGCGCTTGGCCTGGGCGCGCTGCTCGCCGCCTCCACCCTCGCCTTCGAGGTGCTGAAATGGGCCGGCGCGGCCTATCTCGTCTGGCTGGGTCTGCACCTGATCCTTCGCCCCCGCGACCGGTTCGTGATCGAAACCGCTGGGCCGGCGAAGGCGAGGGGCGACGGCGCCTGGCTTCGGAAGGGCCTGCTCAACAACCTGCTGAACCCAAAGGCAGGCGTCTTCTACGTCTCCTTCCTGCCGCAGTTCGTGCCGGCGCATGTCGCCCCCGCGCCGTTCATGTTCGGGCTCGCCTGCCTGCACGTGGCGATGGGGCTCGCCTGGTTCGCGGTGCTGATCGGCGGGACGCGGCGTGTGGCGGGCCTCCTTAAGCGCAGCGGCATGGTGCGCTGGCTCGACCGACTGACCGGCGGCGTGTTCCTGGCCTTCGGCGCGCGCCTGGCGCTGGCGCGGCGCTGAGGCGAGCATGGCCGTGGCTGCGGATCTGGAGGACGCGGAGGAGCCGCTGGACGGCGCGCCGCAGGCGTACGACCTGCGCATCGTGGAACTCGCTCCGGACGAGGCGGGTGGGCGCATCGACAAGGCGCTGGCCGGCAAGCTGCCGGAGCTCTCGCGGGCGCGCATCCAGGCTCTGATCGCCGACGGCCAGGTCAGCTCGCAGGCGGGACCGGTGGCGGATGCCTCGGCGCGGGCGCAGGCCGCCGTCTACCGTATCGAGATCCCCCCGCCGCAGCCGGCCGAACCGCAAGCCGAGGCGATCCCCCTGAGGGTGCTGTTCGAGGACGCCTGGCTGATCGTCGTGGACAAGCCCGCCGGGATGGCCGTCCACCCGGCGCCGGGCAGCGAGAGCGGTACGCTGGTCAACGCCCTCCTCCACCACTGCGGAGAAAGCCTGTCGGGCGTGGGCGGGGTGGCGCGGCCCGGCATCGTGCACCGCATCGACAAGGACACCTCCGGCATCGTCGTCGCGGCGAAGGCGGACACGGCGCACCGGGGGCTCTCGGCCCTGTTCGCCGCCCACGACATCGAGCGTGTCTACGTCGCGCTGACCCGCGGCGCGCCCCCCGCGCGCATGGGGACGATCGAGGGCGCGATCGCGCGCTCGGCCCATGACCGCAAGAAGATGGCCCTCGTGAAGACCGGCGGCCGGCCGGCGGTGACGCACTATGCGGTGGAGCGCATCTTCGGACCGGAAGCCCGGCCGCTCGCAGCGCGGCTGGCCTGCCGGCTGGAGACCGGGCGCACGCACCAGATCCGGGTGCACCTGGCCTCCAAGGGCTGTCCCTGCCTGGGCGATCCGATCTACGGCTCCGGGCCGCCGGCCGAACCGGTGCGCCGCGCGATCTCCGAGGCGGGCCTGATGCGCCAGGCGCTGCACGCCGCCGTGCTGGGGTTCCGGCATCCGGTCACGAGCGAGGCGCTGCGGTTCGAGAGCGCGCCGCCGGAAGACATGGCGCGGCTGGAGGCCTTGCTGGCGGCCCTCTAGCCCGCTGTCGGCACGCCGTCCGCGGCGGCCTGCAGAGCCGCGATGTCCAGCTTGCGCATCTGCATCATGGCGGCCATCACCCGGTTGGCGCTGGCGCGGTCGGAGCCGGTGAGCAGCTTCGGCAGCAGGTTGGGGACCACCTGCCAGGAGAGGCCGAAGCGGTCCTTCAGCCAGCCGCAGGGACCGGGCTCCCCGCCGTCCGCCGTGAGCGCGTCCCAGTAGCGATCGACCTCGGCCTGCGTCTCGCAGCCGATCTGCAGGGAAAAGGCTTCGGTGAGCTTGTGCGCCGGCCCGCCGTTCAGGGCCACGAAGGCGCGGCCGTCGAGCTCGAATTCCACCGTCAGCACCCCGCCCGTCGGCCCTGGCGCGGCCTCGGTGTTGCGGGCGACGGCGGTGATCTTCGAGTTCGGAAATATCGAGACGTAGAGGTGTGCGGCCGGCTCCGCCTGGGTGTCGAACCAGAGGAACGGATTGA
>JAGWSE010000110.1 GCA_028869395.1 Alphaproteobacteria bacterium
CCGTCCACCGGCGCTATCACCACCGGGAGCTCACCTTCGGCCTGCTCTACGCCTTTTCGGAGAACTTCATCCTGCCGCTGAGCCACGACGAGGTGGTGCACGGCAAGGGCTCGATCCTGTCGCGCATGCCCGGCGATGACTGGCAGAAGTTCGCGAACGCCCGCGCCTACTACGGCTTCATGTGGGGTTACCCGGGCAAGAAGCTGCTGTTCATGGGCCAGGACTTCGGCCAGTGGTCGGAATGGAACTTCAACCAGAGCCTCGACTGGCGCCTCGCGCAGCACCCGCGCCATCAGGGTCTTCGGCAGGCCGTGCGGGATCTGAACCGCGTCTACCGCGAAAACCCGGCGCTGCACGCCGGCGACAATGAGGCGGGCGGATTCCGCTGGATCGTGGTGGACGACGAGGACCAGTCGGTGGCCGCGTGGCTGAGGCTGTCGCCGGGCGAGGCGCCCGTGGCGGTGGTCTGCAACTTCACGCCGGAACCCAGGCGAGGCTACCGCATGGGTCTGCCGCAGGCCGGTTTCTGGCGCGAGGTCTTCAATTCGGATGCGGAGCCCTATGGCGGATCGGGGCTGGGGAACCTGGGCGGCGTCACGGCCCACGAGGCGTCCTCGCACGGGCTCCCCGCCAGCGCCGAGATCGTCCTTCCGCCGCTCGCCACAGTCTATTTCCGGTATGAACCCGATGGCCCAAGATCCTAGATTGTCCGCCTTGGAGGGACCGGCCGAATGAGCGGCGCGCCGACCGTAAGCTCGACCCTGACGCGCCAGGCCATGGCCTATGTGCTGGCAGGCGGCCGCGGCACGCGGCTGATGGAGATGACCGAGGTCCGGGCAAAGCCGGCCGTCTATTTCGGCGGCAAGTTCCGGATCATCGACTTCGCGCTCTCCAACGCGCTGAACTCGGGCATCCGCCGCATCGCGGTGGCGACCCAGTACCGGGCGCACAGCCTCATCCGTCACATGCAACGCGGCTGGAACTTCTTCCGCCCGGAGCGCAACGAGACCTTCGACATCCTGCCAGCCAGCCAACGCGTCTCGGACCAGTGGTACGTGGGCACCGCCGACGCGGTCTGGCAGAACGCCGACATCCTGCAGGACTACGAGACCCGTTTCGTGGTCGTGCTGGCGGGCGACCACATCTACAAGATGGACTACGAGCTCATGCTCCAGCAGCACGTGGAGCAGGGCGCCGACGTGACCGTCGGCTGCCTGGAAGTGCCGAGGCTGGAAGCCCGCGGCTTCGGGGTGATCGCGGTCGACGAGCACGACCGGATCATCGACTTCGTGGAAAAGCCCGACGATCCGCCGCCGATGCCGGGGCGTGCGGACCTCGCGCTCGCCAGCATGGGCATCTACGTCTTCAACACCGACTTCCTCGTCGAGGTGCTGCGCCAGGACGCGGCCGATCCGAACTCCAGCCACGACTTCGGCAAGGACATCATCCCGGCGCTCGTGAAGACCGCCAAGGCAGTCGCCCACCCGTTCAGCCGCTCGGCCATCCGCCCGTCGCCCGACGCCCCGCCCTATTGGCGCGACGTGGGAACGATCGACAGTTATTTCGCCGCCAACATCGATCTGACCGAGGTGGTCCCGGACCTCGACCTTTACGATCACTCCTGGCCGATCTGGACCTACAGCGAGATGAACGCGCCGGCGAAGTTCGTCCACGATGAACAGGGCCGCCGGGGGGGCGCCACCTCGTCGCTGGTGGCGGGCGGCTGCGTGATCTCCGGCTCGACAATCTGGCGCACGCTGCTGTTCAACCGCGTGCGGATCAACTCCTACTCGCAGGTGGAGCTGGGCGTAATCATGCCCGACGTGACGATCGGCCGGCGCGTGCGCCTGCGCAATGTGATCGTCGACCGCGGCGTGACGATCCCCGAAGGCCTGGTCGTCGGCGAGGACCCGGAGATCGACGCCCAGCGCTTCCGGCGCAGTGAGGCCGGCGTCTGTCTGATCACGCAGAAGATGATCGACCGGCTGAGCGAGACGTGAGCCGCATCGATGTCCTGGCCGTCGCCTCGGAGATCTTTCCCCTGGTCAAGACCGGCGGGCTGGCCGACGTGGCGGGCGCCCTTCCGAAGGCGCTGGCGCCGCTCGGCGTGCGCGTGCGCACACTTGTGCCGGGATACGCCTCGGTCATGGCCTTGCTGGAGGAGACGCGCACCGTCCGCAGACTGCCCGACTGGTTCGGCGGTGCGGCGCGGCTGATCGCGGCCGAGGCGGCGGGGCTCGACCTGTTCGTGCTGGACGCACCGCATCTCTACCGGCGTGAAGGCGGCCCTTATGCGGACTCCAGCGGGCGCGATTTCGCCGACAATCCGATCCGCTTCGGGGCTCTCGCGCGCATGGCCGCGAGCCTCGGGCAAGGCCTTGCGCCACGCTACCGGCCGGCGATCGTCCACGCCCACGACTGGCAGACGGGGCTTGCGCCGGCCTACCTGAGCTACGACGGCGGGCGGCGCCCGGCGGTGGTCTTCACCATCCACAACCTGGCCTTCCAGGGGCAGTTCGACCCGCGGCTGCTGGAGAGCCTCGGCCTGCCCGCGGAATCCTTCACACCCGACGGCGTCGAGTACTATGGCGACATCGGCTTCCTGAAGTCCGGCGTCAGGCTGGCCGACCGGATCACCACCGTCTCGCCCACCTACGCCACGGAGATCTGCACGCCGCAGGGCGGCATGGGCATGGACGGCCTGCTCCGCGGACGCGCCGACCGGCTGATCGGCATACTCAACGCCATCGACACGGATGTTTGGGATCCCTCAACCGATCCGATGATCGACGCGGAATACACGGCCGGCCAGGTGGAGCGGCGCGCGGCCAACAAGGCGGCGCTTCAGAACCGGATGCGGCTGGAGGCCGATCCGGAGGCGCCGCTCTTCGGGGTGGTCAGCCGGCTCTCCTGGCAGAAGGGGCTGGACCTGCTGCTCGAGGCGCTGCCGGCGCTCATCGCCGAGGGCGCGCAACTTGCCCTCCTCGGCTCAGGGGACGCCGCCCTGGAAGCCGGCTTTCAGGCCGCGATCAGGGCTCACCCGGGGCGCATCGGCTGCGTGTTCGGCTACGACGAGGCGCTGGCGCATCAGGTCCAGGCAGGCGCCGACGCGATTCTGGTCCCCTCCCGCTTCGAACCGTGTGGGCTGACCCAGCTCTGCGCCCTGCGCTATGGAGCCGTTCCCGTGGTCTCTCGGGTGGGCGGGCTGGCGGACACCGTGATCGACGCCGGTCCGATGGCGCTGGCCGCGGGCGCCGCCACCGGCATCCAGTTCGCGCCCGTCGAGACCGCCGCGCTGGAGATGGCGCTCAGGCGGGCCGCCAGCCTCTACCGCAAGCCCGCGACCTGGCGGAAACTCCAGCGGGCCGGCATGGCGGTCGACGTCTCGTGGACAGGGCCCGCTCAGCAGTACGCGGAGCTCTACGCCGAGCTTATTCGCGAGCGGGCGGGCTGAAGATGCCGGCGGGGCGCGTCACCTCAGGGTCGCCGGAGCCGCTGGGGGTCACGCTTACCGTGGACGGCGTGAACGTGGCGGTCGCCTCGCTGACGGCCGACGCGGTCGACTTCTGCCTCTTCGAGGAAGCCGGCGGCGAGCGTCGGATCCGCCTGCCCGAGCGGACGGGGGAGGTGTTCCACGGCCATGTCGAGGGCGTGGGCGAAGGCGCTCGCTATGGCCTGCGCGCCCATGGACCGTTCGATCCGGCGCGGGGCCTGCGGTTCGACCCGGGCAAGTTGCTGGTCGACCCCTACGCGGTGGCCCTGGATGGGCCCTTCCACCTCGATCCCGCCATCTTCTCCGCACCGGAGGAAGCCCTCGACAGCGGGCCCGTGGTCCCAAAGGCGATCGTCACGCCGCGGGCGCCCGAGGCGTCGCCGCAGCTGATCGTTCCGTGGGAGCGCGCGGTGATCTACGAGGCGCACGTCCGCGGATTGACCCGGCTTCATCCCGACGTCCCGGAGCCGGTGCGTGGAACCTTCGCCGCGCTCGCCTGCCCGCCCGTCATCGAACACCTGCAGGCGCTCGGGATCACGACGCTCGAGCTACTGCCGAGCGCCGCGTGGATCGACGAGCGCCACCTGCCGCCGCTCGGCCTTTCGAATTACTGGGGCTACAACCCGATCGCCTTCTGTGCGCCCGATCCGCGGCTGGCGCCCGGCGGCTGGGCCGAGGTGCGGAGCGCCACCCGCGCCCTGGCCCAGGCAGGGATCGAGGTCGTGCTCGACGTGGTGCTGAACCACTCGGGCGAAGGCGATGCGCTCGGGCCGACGCTCTCGCTGCGTGGCCTCGACAACCCCACCTACTACCGCCTGGATCGGGACGATCCCGCGCGCTACGTCGATGACGCGGGCACGGGCAACACCTTGGCCCTCGACCGGCCAGCCGGCGTCAGGCTGGCGATGGAGGCGCTGCGCACCTGGGCCCGGCGCGGCGGCGTCGCGGGCTTCCGGTTCGACCTGGCGACGGTGCTCGGGCGACGGCCCAACGGCTTCGATCCCGCCGCCCCCCTGCTTTCGGCCATGCTCCAGGACCCGGAGCTGCGACGCCTCAAGCTTATCGCCGAGCCATGGGACTGCGGTCCCGGCGGCCATCAGCTCAGCCGCTTTCCCACGGCGTTCGGGGAATGGAACGACCGGTTCCGCGACACGGTGCGGCGCTTCTGGGGCGGCTTCGACGCCACGCGGGGCGAGCTGGCGGCCCGCCTGGCGGGCTCGCAGGACGTATTCGCCGCCCGTCGCCGGCCCTCGCGCAGCATCAATTTCGTAACCGCCCACGACGGCTTCACCCTGGCCGACCTGGTCAGCTACGCGGCCAAGCACAACGAGGCGAACGGCGAGGACAACCGCGACGGGACCGACGGCAACTGGTCCTGGAACAGCGGCGTCGAAGGCCCGAGCGACGAGTCGGCCATCCAGGCCAGGCGCCTCGCCGACCAGAGGGCGCTGCTGGCGACGCTTGTCCTCTCACGCGGTACGCCGATGATCTCCATGGGCGCCGAGCTCGGCCAGAGCCAGGGCGGCAACAACAACGCCTACGCCCAGGACAACGCGACCGCCTGGCTCGACTGGGCGCGCGATGACGCGGGGCTGACCGGCTGGGTCGCCCGGCTGGCGGCGATCCGCCAGGCCGAGCCGGTGCTGCGGGAGGACCGGTTCCTCACCGGC
>JAGWSE010000111.1 GCA_028869395.1 Alphaproteobacteria bacterium
CGCCGGCGACGGCCACGCCGCAGTCGCAGACCGAAAAGAAGGTCGGCATGACGAAAGGCCGCGCCCTGCCGACGCCGGAGCTGCTGCAGCCGACGCTCGACCCCGCCCTGCCCAGCTACGTCGCCAGCGCGCCGGGCGCGCTGAAGGGCCACTACAAGGCCGCCGTCTCCGACGTCCTGCCGGGCCAGGTGAAGCTCTGGGTCGCCGCCTTCGAGCGACGCTACCCGGACGTGAAGATTGAGATCGTCCCGCCCTACGCCGGCAGCCTCGGGGCGGTGGAGCTGGCCAAGCAGAAGCTCGATTTCGTCTTCGTCTCGCGCGAGCTGCGCCCGACCGACATCAAGGCCTTCCACGACCACTTCGGCTACGATCCCTTGAGCGTGCCGATCTCCGGTGGATCCTATCGCCAGTACGGCTTCCTCGACGCCGTGGGCGTGATCGTCAATCGCGACAACCCGCTCGACGAGATCACCACCGGCCAGCTCGACGCCATCCTCTCCACCACGCGCGTGCATGGGGGGCCCGCCATCACCACCTGGGGACAGCTGGGCCTGAAGGGCGCCTGGGCCGACAAGCCGATCCACGTCTACGCCATCCAGCCCTGGAACGGTTTCGAGGAGTTCGTGCGCCAGCGGATCCTCAGCGAGCCCGGCAAGCGCGGCGAGTGGCGCACGGACATCAACTTCGCGAAGGTCGTGTTCCCCATCGCCGGCGAGGTGGCGAGGGACCCCGACGCCATCGGCTACACCGGCATGGCCTATGTCGATGCGCCGGTGAAGACGCTGGCGATCGGCCGGACCTCGGCCGGGCCCTTCTATCCGCCGAGCTACGAGGCGGTCGCCTCGGCGAAGTATCCGCTGAGCCGGCTCATCTACTTCAACGTCAACAAGGCCCCCGGCAAGCCGCTGCCGCCGGCGATCGAGGAATTCCTGAAGTTCGTGCTCAGCCGCCAGGGCCAGGGCCTGGTCCTGAAGGAAGGCGTCTTCATCCCCCTGCGCGGGTTCCAGGCCGAGGCCTCGCGCGCGATGCTGAAGCCGTAACGGCGTTCGGCTTCCTGAACGTGCTTTCAGCCGCGCTTCAGCCTGGCGTCAGCCGGCGGGCCGCTGATCCCCGCGGGTCGCCTTGGCCCATAGAAGAAAAGCATAGGGACATGACGCAACCAGGACCCATCCTGTCGCGCCGCATGGCGCTGGCGGGCGGCGCCGGCATCGTCGCCGCCTCCGCCCTCGTTTCCGCTCCCGCCCAGGCGCTGAAGTACGCCGCCCGCGAGCACCACCTGAAGGCCGATCCCCGGCTCCCCGTCTGGACGCCGGGCCCGGTCGACGTGCACCCCGAGGAAGAGCTCAACATCGTCGGCGCCGACGTGATGGACGAGATCACCCTGGGCTGGGTGAAGCTCATGCGGAAGGCCTACCCGCACCTCAGCGTCACCATGGAGGCGCGCTCCTCCGGGTCCGGCGCGCCGGCCCTCGTCGACGGCCGCGCCCAGCTCGCCCCCGTCGGGCGCGAGCTGCTGCCAGCCGAGGAAGAGGCCTTCGAAAAGAAGTTCGGCTACAAGCCGTTCTCCGTCCGCGTGGCGACCGGCAGCGCCGGCTCGCTCGGCAAGACGGCGGCCAGCGTGATCCTTGTGGACAAGGACAATCCGATCAAGGGCCTGAGCCTCGCCCAGCTCGACGCCATCTACTCGACGTCCTGCAAGCGCGGCC
Source organism: Alphaproteobacteria bacterium (assembly GCA_028869395.1). Lineage (GTDB taxonomy): Bacteria > Pseudomonadota > Alphaproteobacteria > Caulobacterales > Caulobacteraceae > Phenylobacterium. The sequence continues at coordinate 1,707 of JAGWSE010000111.1, forward strand.
ACAAGCCGATCCGCACCTGGGGGGACCTGGGTCTGGGCGGCGTCTGGAAGGACCGGCCGATCCACCTCTACGGCCTGAAGCATCCCAACGGCATCGAGCAGTACTTCCAGCAGGCGGTGATGGAGGGCGGCGCCTACCGCACCGACATCCAGATGATGAAGGGCCGCGGCTTCACCCACGCCTTCAACGTGGCCGCCGAGGACATGGCGACCCATCCGGGCGGCCTGACCTACGCCATGCTGGCGAACGTCACGCCCAACGTCCGCGTCGTGCCGCTCTCGGTGAAGGACGGCGGCCCCTACTACATGCCGACGGTGGAGAACGTGTACCTCCACCGCTACCCCTTGAGCCGCTACGTCTACATCTTCGTCAACCGCCCGCCCGGCAAGCCGCTGGAGCCCAAGGTGCGCGAGTTCCTGAAGCTCGTGCTCTCCAAGCAGGGCCAGGACGTCGTCGCCGCCGAAGGCGTCTACATCCCGCTTCTGCCCGAGGTGGTCCGCGAGGAGCGGGCGAAGCTCGCCTAGGCTCATGCGCGCGGGCGTCCTCCTCGCTGCAGGCCTTGCCCTCGCCTGGCCTGCCATGGCCGATCCGGGCGGCGCCGCGGCCCCGGCCGGATCGGTCGTATGCGCCGGCGGCGAAACCCTGGCGCCGGTCGCCCGGTCCTGGGCCGCGGGCGTTCGCGCGCGCCACCCGGACGCCTCCGTCGTGGTGGACGGCCGCGCCCGGCTCGCCGCGGACGGCTTCCGCAAGCTGCTTGCGGGGGAGGCCGACTGCGCCCTGTTCGTCCGCGAGCCCTTCCCGCGCGAGGAGGCCGCCTTCCGCGCCCGCTTCGGCCGTGCGCCGCTGCTGGTCCCGGTCGCCCTTGGAAGCTTCGCAACGCGCGGCGGAACGCACGCCATCGCCATCTACGTCAACGCCGCCAACCCGCTCCGCGGCCTGAACCTGGCTCAGCTCGACGCCG
>JAGWSE010000112.1 GCA_028869395.1 Alphaproteobacteria bacterium
GGCGTCGCTTCGGGAGCCGCCTCGGCGTGGCCTTCACCGCGCCGGCCGCGGCTGCGGCTTCGGCGGCTGCGCTTGGGCTTCTCCTCTTCCGCCGGCAGCTCGACCCAGATGTCCACGTCAGACTGGGCGGCGGCCTGGACGCCAATCTGCGCGATGGCCGGGGCGGGGGCGGCGGATTCGGCGGCCACCGCGGCCGCGCGCGGCGGCGGGCCCGCCTCGTTGGCCGGCTGCGGCTGGGCCTTCTTCAGGTCCTCGGACGGATCGTACCAGACGAACGGATCGTCGCCGTAAGGCACCCAGGGCCGCGTCCAGCCGAACGCCTCGCCGGGACGGCCCTCGTCGCGCATGCGCCGGCCGCCGCGGCGGCCGCGGCGGCGGCGGCGGCCGTGACCGCCATCCTCGTCCTCGTGCTGAGCCTCCGGACGGGGTTCGTGCTGCTCGCGGGGCTCGTGGTCTTCGCGGGCCTCGCGCGGCTCATCGCCCCGGCGGCCGCGACGGCGCCGGCGGCGGCCGCGGCGGCCTTCGCCCTCCTCGTAGCGGCCTTCCTCCTCGCGGCGGCCGCGGGGCTCGGCGCGGGCCTCGACCTCTTCGGCCTCCTGGGCCTCTTCGTCTTCTTCCTCGTCCTCGAACTCGTCCTCGGCGTAGTCGGCTTCCGGCTCGGGGAGGGGCTCGTAAGGCTGCAAGGGCGCCTGGGCGAGCTGGGCGTGTTCGGCGCGGGTCTCGCTGGCCGTGCGCTCGATCTGGTGCTCGGCATGCGCCATGCCGTCGTCCATGGCGACGGCGACGAACAGACCGAACGCCTGCTGCAGGCGGGCCAGGTGGCCGCGCTTCTCGTTGAGGATATAGAGCGCCACCGCCGGCGGCACCGTCAGCGTCGCCTCGCCGCCGCCCTTCAGCGCCTCGCTCTCGAGGGCGCGGAGCGCGGCGAGCGCGCTGGATTCCACCGAGCGGACGCGGCCCGTGCCGCCGCAGTGCTCGCAGACGTGGGTGGTGCCCTCCAGCACGCCGGTGCGGCGGCGCTGGCGTGAGATCTCCATCAGGCCGAAGGCGGAGATCTTGCCCATCTGCACGCGGGCGCGGTCGTCCTTCAGGCAGTCCTTCAGGCGCTTCTCGACGGCGCGGTTGTTCTTCGACTCATCCATGTCGATGAAGTCGATGACGATCAGGCCGGCGAGGTCGCGCAGGCGAAGCTGCCGGGCGGCTTCCTCGGCCGCCTCGAGGTTGGTCTTCAGCGCCGTGGCCTCGATGTTCCGCTCGCGGGTGGAGCGGCCGGAGTTCACGTCGACGGCGACCAGGGCTTCGGTCTGGTTGATCACCAGGTAGCCGCCGCTGCGCAGCGGGACGACCGGCGAATAGATCTGGCTGAGGTGGTCCTCGACCTTGTGCTTCACGTAGAGCGGCGTGGGCTCGCGGTAGAGCTGGACCTTCTTGGCCTGGCTCGGCATCAGCATGCGCATGAAGTCGCGCGCTTCCTTGAAGCCGGCGTCGCCCTCCACGAACACCGCGTCGATGTCCTTGTCGTAGAGGTCGCGGATGGCCCGCTTCACGAGGTCTTCCTCCTCGTAGATCAGGGCCGGGGCGATGGAGTGCAGCGTCGTCTCGCGGATGTTCTCCCACAGGCGCAACAGGTACTCGTAGTCGCGCTTGATCTCGGCCTTGGTGCGCTTGGCGCCGGCGGTGCGGACGATCAGCCCCATGCCGTGCGGCACGTCCAGGCTCTGGACGACGCCCTTCAGGCGCTTGCGGTCGGCGGCCGCGGTGATCTTGCGCGAGATACCGCCACCGCGGGCGGTGTTGGGCATCAGGACGCCGTAGCGGCCGGCCAGCGACAGGTAAGTGGTCAGCGCCGCGCCCTTGTTGCCGCGCTCTTCCTTGACGACCTGCACGAGCATGATCTGCCGCCGGCGGATGACCTCCTGGATCTTGTACTTGCGCATCAGCCGCCGACGGCGGCGCGCAAGCTCCTCCTCCATGACGTCGTCTTCGTCGTCGACGGCGGCGGCCTCTTCGTCATCCTCCTCGCCGGCGGCGCCGGCGCGGCCCCGCGGCTCGTGACGGTCGTCCTCATCGTCGGCCTCGGCCTCCTCGCGAAGCAGGGCTTCGCGGTCGGCGACCGGGATCTGGTAGTAGTCGGGGTGGATTTCATTGAAGGCCAGGAAGCCGTGGCGGTTGCCGCCGTACTCGACGAAGGCCGCCTGCAGCGACGGCTCTACGCGCGTCACCTTGGCGAGATAGATATTCCCTCGAAGCTGCTTCCGGTTCTGGCTCTCGAAATCGAACTCTTCAACGCGGTTCCCGTCGAGCAC
>JAGWSE010000113.1 GCA_028869395.1 Alphaproteobacteria bacterium
GGACATGCGCTCCTTGATCGCCCGCTCCATGCGCAGCAGGCCCACGCGGTACTGGTTCTCCAGCAGCTCGCCCACCGAACGGACGCGGCGGTTGCCGAGGTTGTCGATGTCGTCGATCTCGCCGCGGCCGTCGCGCAGGCCGACGAGCGTCTTCAGCACCGAGATCACATCGTCCTTGCGGATGACGCGCACGTCGTCGGGGCAATCGAGCTCGAGGCGCATGTTCATCTTCACCCGGCCGACCGAGGAAAGGTCGTAGCGCTCGGAATCGAAGAACAGCGACTTGAACATCGCCTCGGCGGCTTCCACCGTCGGCGGCTCGCCCGGGCGCATGACGCGGTAGATGTCGAACAGCGCGTCCTCGCGGGCGGTGTTCTTGTCGACCCGCAGGGTATTGCGGATGTAGGCGCCCAGCGTCACCTCGTCGACGTCGAGGACGTCGAGGGTGGTGAAGCCCTGCTCCTCGAGGGAGGCGAGCAGCGCCGGATCGAGCTCGTCGCCCGCCTCGCCGTAGATCTCGCCGGTCTCCATGTTGACCAGGTCGCGGGCGAGGTACTTGCCAGCCAGGGCCTCGGGCGGCAGCAGCAGGGTCTTGAGGCCATTGTCGGCGAAGCGCTTGGCGTTGCGCGCCGAGATCTTCTGGCCGGCCGGCGCGATCTCCTCGCCGGTGTCGGCGTCGATCAGCGCGAAGTCCGGCTTCGCCCCGCGCCAGCGCTCGGGCTTGTAGGTCGTGGTCCAGCCGCCCGGTTGGCCCTTCTTCTCAGGGCGCTTCTCGTAGGAGACGGTGTCGTAGAACGTGGAGAGGATCTCCTCCCCGTCCATGCCCAGCGCCATCAGGAAGGTGGTGGCCGGCAGCTTGCGGCGCCGGTCGATGCGGACGTAGACGATGTCCTTGGCGTCGAACTCGAAGTCGAGCCACGAGCCCCGATAGGGGATCACGCGGGCCGCGAACAAGAGCTTGCCCGACGCGTGGGTCTTGCCCTTGTCATGGTCGAAGAAGACGCCCGGCGAGCGGTGCATCTGGGAGACGATGACGCGCTGGGTCCCGTTGACGATGAAGGTGCCCTTCTCAGTCATCAGCGGGATGTCGCCCATGTAGACGTCCTGCTCCTTGATGTCCTTCACGGAGCGGGCGCCGGTCTCCTCGTCGGTCTCGAAGACGATCAGGCGCAGCTTCACCTTCAGCGGCGCCGCATAGGTCATGTCCCGCTGGACGCACTCCTCGACGTCGTACTTCGGCTCCTCGAACTCATAGGAGACGTATTCGAGCACTGCGCGCTCGTTGAAGTCCTTGATCGGGAAGACGGACTTGAAGACGGCTTCCAGGCCCTCGTCGCCGCGATCGGCGGGGCGGACCTCGCGCTGCAGGAACTGCTCGTAGGAGGAGCGCTGGACCTCGATGAGGTTCGGCATCTGCACGGCTTCAGGGATGCGGCCGAACGACTTCCGGATCCGCTTCTTGCCGGTGAACGATTGCGCCATGTTTGTCCCTTGGGACGCCTGGGAGACGGACTCCCGGCGTCGATTGATCCCTGCGTCCACCCTCGGCTCTCCGCCTGATGGGCGGAGCGGACGCCGGATTAGCCCCCTGGTGTCGTCGGGGGCGCCTCTTCGCATGGTCGGAGGGCGGCTGACCATGCCTCGGGGCGACACGCGCGAAAGCGGTGCGGGAATCGGATGATTTCGCGAAGGAGCCGAGATAGGCCTTTTGGGTGCGCGAGGGAAGCCCCCCGGCGCAAGAATCTTCGGCGCCGGATCTTGGGCGCCGGATCTTGGGCCCCGGATCTAAGGCCCAAATCGCAGGCCCGGGGCACGTGAGGCGACGCAAGGTGGAGACCCTGCGCCGCCTCTGTGCCCGGATTGCTCCGGGCGGTGCTAGCTTCCGATAGTCTACGCTGGTCGCGCGGCCCCCAAACCAGGGACCCCGCAAAGAAGTTCCCGCCCCATTCAGGCAGCGTTCATATTCCTGACAATCGGGCAGGCGGACGGGGCGCCAGAGGACAAGAAAAGGGCCGGGATCGCTCCCGGCCCTCTCTCGCTCCACTTGGATCCCGGCCGGTCGCTGACGCGGCCTCCAGGATGAGCCGGGCGCCTGACGGCGCCGCGCCTACTTGACCTGGACGGTCGCGCCGGCGGCCTCGAGCTTCTTCTTGATGTCCTCGGCTTCCTGCTTGGACACGTTTTCCTTGACGTTCTGAGGCGCGCCTTCGACGAGGTCCTTGGCTTCCTTCAGGCCGAGGTCCGGACGCACGCCGCGGACTTCCTTGATCACGTTGATCTTCTTGTCGCCGCCGGCGGTCAGCA
>JAGWSE010000017.1 GCA_028869395.1 Alphaproteobacteria bacterium
CCTGACCACCGCCACCAAGCGGGTCCAGCGCGAGAACGAAGCCCTGGAGCACCGACTGGCCGACACCACCGCCGAGGTCACCCGGCTGCGCAGGCGCCTGGAGCAGGTGCGGCGCGACGCCATGACCGACGGCCTGACGAGCCTCGCCAACCGGAAGGCCTTCGACGAAGCCCTGCAACGCGCCTGCGCCCAGGCGGACGCCAAGGGCGATCCGCTGTGTCTCGCGGTCCTCGACATCGACCACTTCAAGGCCTTCAACGACACCTGGGGCCATCAGACGGGCGACCAGGTGCTCCGTTATGTGGCCAGCGTCATCGGCCGCGCCGGGCTTTCGCCGCGCACGGCGGCGCGCTACGGCGGCGAGGAATTCGCCCTGATCTTCCCCGGCGAGGCCGCCCGCAGCGCCCTCACCGTACTGGAGGACATCCGGGCCGAGGTCGCCTCGCGCGTCCTGAAGCGGCGCTCGACCAACGAGGACCTCGGGGCCGTCACCCTCTCCGCCGGACTGGCCGAGCGGCACGGCAGCGAGCCGCCGGCCAGCCTGATCGAACGCGCCGACGCCGCGCTCTACGAATCCAAGCGGGGCGGCCGCAACCGGACGTCCGCCGCCGACCCCATCGCGGCGGCCGCCTGATCGCGAGAGATTTCCACTAGGCTTCCGCGGCGGTAGCATCCCTTAGATCGACGACGTTCGCTCAAGGGAGGTCTCCATGGATGGCGCCGCTGCGGCCCCGAAGGTCAGGACCGAGGTCAAGGACCGCATCGGGATCATCACCTTGTCCGATCCCGCCACGCTCAATGCGGCCGGCGGCGAGCTGATGGACGAGCTGAGCCGCGCCGTGGACGACGCCGTCGCGGACGAGGCTGTGCGGGCCATCGTGATCACCGGCGAGGGGCGTGGCTTCTGTTCAGGCGCCAACCTGTCGGGCGGCCGCGTCGACGCGCGCGCGGGTTCGGGTCCGAACCAGAGCCTGCTCAAGGTCTACAATCCCTTCGTCAGCGCCCTGCGCCGCTCGCCGAAGCCGCTGGTCGCCGCCGTCAACGGCGTGGCCGCCGGCGTCGGCGTCTCGCTGGCGCTCGCCTGCGACATCATCGTGGCCGCCGAGAGCGCCTATTTCCTGCTGGCGTTCCGCCGGATCGGCCTGGTGCCGGACGGCGGCGCGACGTGGCTCCTGCCCCGACTGGTGGGCAAGGCGCGCGCCATGGAGCTGATGCTGCTCGGCGAGAAGCTGCCGGCGGCGACCGCGCGCGAGTGGGGCCTCATCAACCGGTGCGTGCCCGATGGCGACCTGATGAAGACCACGCTCGAGATCGCCGGCGCCCTGGCCTCCGGCCCGAGCTCGCTGGGCATGACCCGCAACCTCGTCTGGGACGCCTTCGACGCCGAGTGGCACCTCCAGCTGGAGGCCGAGGCCTACGCCCAGGGCGACGCCGGACGCAGCGATGACGCCCGCGAGGGGATCATGGCCTTCCTTCAGAAGCGGCCGGCGGAATTCAAGGGGCGCTGAAACGCCCCGCAGCAGGAGGGACGGCTGATGAAGCTCGTTCTATCCGTGGTGGGCGTACTGATGGTGGCGCTGGGCGCCATCTGGATCCTGCAGGGCGTCGGCTTCCTGCCCGGCAGCTTCATGACGGGCCAGGTCCAGTGGGCCGTCTACGGCGGCATCGTCGCGGTCGCGGGCGTCGTGGTGGTCTTCTGGTCCAGGCGAAAGCCGGCCGCCTGAGGCCCTAGTCGAGTTTGGCCGGCTCGATGGTGACGCTCTCGCCGCAACCGCAGGCGTCGGTTTCGTTCGGGTTGCGGAAGACGAACTTGGCCGCGAGCCTGGTCACCTCGTAGTCGATCTCGGTGCCGATCAGGAAAAGCACGGCCTTGGGCTCGATCAGGATCGTGACGCCCTTGTCCTCGACGATCTCGTCGAGCGGATTGGCGGCCTCGGCGTACTCGAGCACGTACTCCTGGCCGGCGCAGCCGCCGTTCTTCACGCCGACGCGCAGCCCCGCATAGGGCTTCTCGGCCTCGCCCATGATCTCCTTCACGCGCGCGGCGGCGGCTTCGGTCAGGGTGACGACCTTCGGCCGGGGGCGGCGGGCGCGCGGTGTTGGCGTGACGGACAGTTCGGCCATGGTCAGAACATGTTGAGCTGCAGTTTGGCCTCGTCGCTCATTCGCGACGGGTCCCATGGGGGGTCGAACACCAGCTCCACCTTGCACGAGCGGACACCGGGAATCTCCATCACCGCCTGCTCGACCCAGCCCGGCATGTCGCCGGCCACCGGGCAGCCCGGCGCTGTCAGGGTCATGTCGATGACCACGTCCTTCTCGTCCGAGACGTCCACCTTGTAGACGAGGCCGAGCTCGTAGATGTCGACCGGAATCTCCGGGTCGTAGACGGACTTCAGCTTCTCGACGAGCTGATCGGTCAGCGCGTCCAGCTCCGCCTGCGAAAGAGGCTCGGTCGAAGTCGTCTCGATGGAAGCTGCGTCGTCCATGGATGCCATTTACGCGAAGAACGCCTGAGTTCGGGTAAGCGCCTCAACGAAGGCGTCGGCCTCCGCCTCGGTGTTATATAGGGCGAACGAGGCGCGCGCGCTCGACGTGACGCCGAAACGCCGCATCAGCGGCTCGGCGCAATGCGTGCCCGCCCTGACCGCCACGCCGTAGCGATCGAGGATCTGCGCCACGTCGTGGGCATGGGCGCCGTCCATGGTGAACGACAGGATCGCCCCCTTCCCCGGCGCTTCGCCCAGCACGCGCAGCCAGTTGGCCCCGGCGAGACCCTCGCGCACCCGCGCGTACAGCCTGTGCTCGTGCTCAGCGGCGGCGGAACGATCCAGGTCGGAGAGCCAGTCGATGGCGGCGCCGAGGCCGATCGCCTCAAGGATCGGCGGGGTGCCGGCCTCGAACCTGTGCGGAGGATCGGCGAAGGTGATCTCGTCCATCGTCACCGTGCCGATCATCTCCCCGCCGCCCTGGTATGGCGGCAGGGCGGCCAGCCGCTCGGCCTTGCCATAGAGGACCCCGATGCCTGTCGGGCCATAGAGCTTGTGGCCGGAAAAGGCGTAGAAGTCGCAGTCGATCGTCTTCACGTCGACGCTCTTGTGGACGATCCCCTGGCAGCCGTCGATCACCACCACCGCGCCGGCGGCGTGGGCCATGGCCGTCAGGTCGGCGACCGGGTTGATGGTGCCCAGCACGTTGGACATCTGGCTGAAGGCCACGACCTTGGTCCGCGGTCCCAGCAGGCGCTGGAAGGCCTCGAGGTCGAGCACGCCTTCGTCGGTGATCGGCGCCCACTTCAGGACCACGCCCTTGCGCTCGCGCAGGAAATGCCACGGCACGATATTGGCGTGGTGCTCCATCTCGGTGATCAGCACCTCGTCGCCCGGCGCCAGGCTCGCCCCCAGGCCGGCGGCCACCAGGTTGATCGCCTCCGTGCCGCCCTTGGTGAAGACCATCTCGGCCGGCTCGGCCCCGATGAAGCGGGCGATCTTGCCGCGCGCGCCCTCGTAGGCGTCGGTCGTCTCGTTGGCGAGGGTGTGCAGGCCGCGATGCACGTTGGCGTAGGAGTTCTCCATCGCCCAGCTCATCGCCTCGATGACGGCCTTGGGCTTCTGCGCCGAGGCCGCGCTGTCGAGATAGACCAGCGGCTTGCCGTTCACCTGCCGTCGCAGGATCGGGAAGTCGGCGCGGACGGCTTCGACGTCGAAGGCCATGCTCAGGCGCCCAGGCTCTCGGCGGTCCACTGGCGCACGATCTCCCGCGCGCCGTCGAACCGGACGCGGTCGGCGACCTCGCCCACGAAGGCCTCGGTCAGCATAGCGCGGCCCTCGTCCTCCGGAATGCCGCGCTGTCGCGCGTAGAAAAGCGCGTCCTCGTCCAGGGCGCCCACCGTGTTTCCGTGGCTGCAGGCCACGTCGTCGGCGTAGATCTCCAGCTCCGGCTTGGCGTCCACCTCCGCCCGGTCGGAGAGGATGAGCGCGTGATGCTCCATCCGCGCGTCCGTGCGGTCGGCGCCCTCCGCGACCACGATGCGCCCCTGGAATACGCCGCGCGCCTGGTCGCGCACCACGCCCTTGGTCATCTGCATCGTCACCCCGTCCGTCCCGCGGTGCTCGACCACGGTGGTGAGGTCGGCGTGGCGCTTGCCCGAGAGGACATAGACGCCGTCCATGCGCAGAGCGGCGGCGCCGCCCGGATGGGCGACCCTGGTCTCCAGTCGCTGGCGCCGGGCGCCGGAGGCGAAGACCGTCTGCCCATACTCGGCACGAGGTGAGAGCGAGACCTCCGCCTGGCTCACCGAGACGGCCTCGCCGTCATCCTGCGCCAGCACGATGCGCTCGACGGCGGCGCCTTCGGCAAGCTGGATCTCGATGGACGCCCAGGCGAGGTAGCCACCCTTCCCTTCGTAGCTTTCGAGGAGGCGCAGACTGCCGCCCGGGCCCACGGCAACCTCGACCTTGGCCGTGTGCGCGCCGTCGCCGCGCGACAGGAACCTCAGCCCGACCACCCGCGTCGCGCCGGCGCCGACCTCGATCCGAGCCTCGCCGCCGTTGGCGAGAATGTAGGAGTCGTCCACCAAATGCTCGAAGGGGCCCTGCCCCAGCTCGCGCGGATCGACCGGCCGCGAAGCCTCCGGCACGGCGCGGATCAGGCCGCGCAGATCCGTCCAGCGCCAGTCCTCGTCGCGCTTGCCGGGCAACTCCGCCGGATTGCGGTCGCGTATCGCCGAGAGCACGCTCAAGCCGCCCTCGCGTACTTGTCGTAGCCTTCGCGCTCGAGCTGGAGCGCCAGCTCCGGCCCGCCGGAGGCCACGATCCGGCCCGCCGCCAGCACGTGCACGCGGTCGGGTCTGATGTAGTCGAGAAGCCGCTGGTAGTGGGTAATCACCAGCATGCTGCGTTCCGGGCTGCGCAGCGCGTTGACCCCTTCGGACACGATCCGCAGGGCGTCGATGTCCAGCCCCGAATCCGTCTCGTCCAGGATCAGGAAGCGCGGCGAGAGGATCGCCATCTGGAGGATCTCCATCCGCTTCTTCTCGCCGCCCGAGAAGCCCACGTTGAGCGGCCGCTTCAGCATCTCGAAGTCGATCTTGAGCGCCTCGGCCTTCTCGCGGGCGAGCTTCAGGAAGGCCGGCGCCGCCAGCTCGGCCTCGCCGCGCGCCTTGCGCTGGGCGTTCAGCGCGGTGCGGATGAAGGTGATCGCCGGCACGCCCGGGATCTCCAGCGGGTACTGGAACGACAGGAAGACGCCGCGGGCGGCGCGCTCGTCCGGCGAAAGCGCCAGCAGGTCCTCGCCGTTCAGCGACGCCGATCCCGCGGTCACCTCGTAGCCCTCGCGGCCGGTCAGCACATAGGACAGCGTCGATTTGCCGGCCCCGTTGGGGCCCATGATGGCGTGCACCTCGCCCGACGGGACCTCCAGCGAGAGGCCCTTGAGGATCTCCTTGCCGTCGACGGCGGCTTGCAGGTTCTTCACGGAAAGCATTCAGCGGCTCTCGTCGACGAGGAATTGGGCCATGACCGCGAGCGCCTCCTCGACGCTCTCCACGGTCTGTTGTTTGCGCGGCGCCGCCGTCGAAGTGGTGGCGGTGCGCTTGTCGGCGGCGGTGACGCTCGCCGTACCGGCCTCGAAATAGGCCTGGATGCGGAAGTCGCGGTGATCCAGCGACACGGTATAGCGTCGGCGATCCACCGTCAGGTCGCGCGTGTGCAGGAATTGCGGATCGGCGCGGAGGGCCTCGAACAGCTGCTCGGCGCGGGCGAGGTCTTCTTCCTGCTGCTTGCGCTCGGCCTCGTCGCGTTTGCGGCGCTCCATTTCGCGGCGCGCGAACTCCACCTCGAAGGCGTCCTTCAGGCTGAGCGCAGGCGCCTTGTCCTTGCGGGTCTTCGAGGTCATCCGACGCTTCCCTCCAGCGAAATGGCGACGAGTTTCTGGGCTTCCACCGCGAACTCCATGGGGAGTTCCTGCAGCACGTCCTTGACGAAGCCGTTGACCAAGAGCTGCACCGCCTCTTCCTGGCTCAGGCCGCGCTGCATCACGTAGAACAGCTGGTCTTCCGACAGCCGCGTGGTCGTCGCCTCGTGCTCGAACACGACCTGGCCGTTGCGCGCCTCGACGTAGGGCACGGTGTGGGCCGCGCAGTGCTTGCCGATCAGGAGGCTGTCGCACTGGGTGAAGTTCCGCGCGCCCTGGGCCTTCTGGTGCGCCGAGACCAGGCCCCGGTAGGTCGAACTCGACCGGCCGGCCGAGATGCCCTTGGCGATGATCCGCGAGCGGGTGTTCCGGCCCAGGTGGATCATCTTGGTGCCGGTGTCCGCCTGCTGGCGGTTGTTGGTCACCGCGATCGAATAGAACTCGCCGGAAGAGCCGTCTCCGCGCAGC
>JAGWSE010000114.1 GCA_028869395.1 Alphaproteobacteria bacterium
CACGACGAATACGTCGCCGCCGCCGATCTGCTTCTGGCCATGGGGCGCCTCGAAGCCCGCGACCTGATCCCCAGCGCGCCGCAGTACGACCCGGCCGCCAATTACCGCAAGCTCAGGATCGCATGGGGATGGGTGCCGTGGGAGGAGCCGATCGGGGTGGTGGACAAGGCGCTCACCTATCCGCCGACGCCGACGCCCAAGGTCATGCCCGAGGAAAAGGCGATCCCACCTGGTCTCCAGCCGCCGCCGGCGGTCCAGGCGCTCGCGCCTCCCAAGGGATAGGCGTTCGCGCCAAAGGCGAATTGTCCGTCGCCTGAAATTGCAGGATCGGCGAACCGCGCATAGGCTGCGCTTGGACGGATTCTCGTCCTTTACGTTCGGCGACAGGCGCATGGCAGAACAGACCTCCCAGGAACCGACGATGGAGGAGATCCTGGCCTCCATCCGGCGGATCATCTCCGAGGACGAGACTCCGGAGGCCGAGGCCAAGGCGACCCCGCCACACGACGACGAGCCGATTGCGCCGGAGCCGGAGGCCGAACCGGCCATGCAGGCCGCGCCGGAACCCGAGCTTGAGCCTGAACCCGCGCCGCTGGTCCAAGGCGAGCCGCTCGCGGCCGCGCCGGCGGATGAGGACGACGACGCGCTCGAGCTGACGGACAGGGTCGAGACGCACGGTGACCTCGACGTGGTCGCCGCCGAACCCGCGCCCGCGCCGCCGCCGCGTCCGGAGCCGATCGCGCAACCCGCGCCAGCCGCTCGGCCGACCCCGACGCTTGTCAGCGACCGCGCGGCCGAAGCCGCGGCCAGCGCCTTCGGCAAGCTCTCCCAGGTTGTCGCCATGCCCGCCGAGGGCCGGACGCTGGAAGACGTGGTCCGCGAGTTGCTGCGGCCCCTTCTCCAGCAATGGCTGGACGACCATCTGCCGTCCATCGTCGAACAAGCGGTGCAGGCCGAAGTCGAGCGCATCGCGCGCGGCCGAGTAGGCTAGGCGCTCTGCCCTCTCGATTAGGGGAGGGAAGGCTTCCTTCGGGCGGAGCGCGTGTGTATGCACGCCCCTCAGCCAGTTAAGCCCCATGCTCGAAAAGACCTTCGATCCAAAGACCGCCGAGCCGCGCCTGTACGCGGCGTGGGAAGCCTCCGGCGCCTTTGCGCCCAAATCGGATCCGGCCGCCGAGCCGTTCTCGATGGTGATCCCGCCGCCGAACGTGACGGGCTCGCTGCACATCGGCCACGCCCTGAACAATACCTTGCAGGACGTGCTCATCCGCTTCGAGCGGATGCGGGGCAAGGCGGCCCTGTGGCTGCCGGGCACCGACCATGCCGGGATCGCGACCCAGATGGTCGTCGAGCGCCAACTCGCCGAGCAGGGCAACGTCTCGCGCCGGGACCTCGGCCGCGACGAGTTCGTGGCCCGTGTCTGGGAATGGAAGACTAAGTCCGGCGGGACCATCGTAAACCAGCTGCGCCGCATGGGGGCGTCCTGCGACTGGAGCCGCGAGCGATTCACCCTGGACGAAGGCCTTTCGGCCGCTGTCCGCAAGGTGTTCGTCCGGCTCTACAAGGAAAAGCTCATCTACCGCGACAAGCGGTTGGTGAACTGGGATCCGCATTTCCAGACCGCCATCTCCGACCTCGAGGTCGAGCAGCGGGAGGTCGACGGCCATTTCTGGCACTTCGCCTATCCGCTGGAGGACGGCTCCGGCGAGATCGTCGTGGCCACCACCCGGCCGGAGACCATGCTGGGCGATACGGCGGTCGCGGTCCATCCGTCGGACGAGCGGTACACGGCGCTGATCGGCCGCGCCGTGCGCCTGCCGATCGTGGGCCGCCCGATCCCGATCATCGCCGACGACTACGCCGATCCGGAAAAGGGCTCGGGCGCGGTGAAGATCACCCCGGCCCACGACTTCAACGACTTCGCTGTCGGCAAGCGCCACAACCTGCCGATGATCAACGTCCTCGACGATTTCGCGCGCATCAACGACAACGCGCCCGCCGAG
>JAGWSE010000004.1 GCA_028869395.1 Alphaproteobacteria bacterium
ACCTGCCGCCGGGCGCGGCGCGGGCGGGCGACGGCGACCGCGGCGACGACGTGGCGGACGACGGCCTGCGGCGGGCGGTCGCCTCCTCGACGGTCGCCAGGCGGCTGGGCCTGCCCAGCGAGACGGTGCGGCGCCGGACCCTGGCGCTGAGCGCGCGCGGCGCCTGCCAGCGGGTGCGCGGCGGCCTGATCATCCCCGGCGAGGTGCTGGCGCAGGGCCCGCTGGGGGTGGCGCTCGCCGCCAACGCCGCCCAGCTGCAGCGGCTGTTCACGGCGCTGTCACAGCTGGGGGTGCTGGCGGTCTGGGAGGGGCTCAGGCCGGCGCCCTAGGCGCCCGGCGCGACTACTCCGTGGTGGCCCCGTCGAAGTGCTCCTCGCGGGCCTCGGCTTCGGCCTTGGTGGCGCGCACGACGGCGTCGCGGTGCTCGGGCGGCCCGTAGATGGTGTAGAGCTTCAGGGGCTCATTTCCGGTGTTGACCACGTTGTGCCGCGCGCCGGCCGGGACGATCACCGCGTCGTCGGCCTCGATCTTCGTGGCCTTGCCGTCGATTCGGACCTCGCCGGATCCGGCCTCGATGCGGAAGAACTGGTCGTGGTCCTCGTGGACCTCTTCGCCGATCTCCTCGCCGGGCTTGAGCGCCATGAGGACGAGCTGGAGGTAGCGGCCGGTGTAGAGCACGCGGCGGAAGTCGTCGTTGCCCTCGGTCAGCTTCTCGATGTCGTCGACAAAGCCCTTCATGCGGCGCTCCTTGGCTTGCTGCGGGACGGGTCCCGATGGTCCTGAACGCACGAGGTGGGCGTCGCGATGGCGCAGGTCAATCCGCGGTCGCCCGGTTGAGGAGCTGCAGGGCCGCGGCGGCGAAGGCGCGCATGTTGGCGGCCCGGTCGTCGGAGCCGGTCTCGATGGTGAGGGCGGCTTCCGACGGGCCCGAGATGGCGATGCAGGTGTGGCCCGGCGCGTCGCCGTAGCCGTTGCCGGTCGGGCCGGCCGCCCCGGTCTCGGAAATTCCCCAGGTGGCGCCGAACCGCTCGCGGGCGGTGCGGGCGAGCAGCAGGGCGTAGGGCTCGGAGGCCGAGCGCATGCCGGCGACCGCCTCGCGCGGCAGGTCCATGAGCTGCATGCGGGCCTTGCCCGTGTAGACCACCGCCCCGCCCAGATAATACTTCGAGGCGCCGGCCACGCTGAGCAGGGCGGCTGAGATCAGCCCGCCCGACGAGCTCTCCGCCACCGCGATCGTCTCGCCGCGGGCCTTCAGGCGTTCGCCGAGTTCGGCCGCCAGCGCATCCAGATCGTCCATCCCCCTGCCCTTCCATCTTGGCTTGGCCGCAGATCGGCGCCCATGATGCCGGTCAATTCAAGCCTAAGCCATTTTTCGGGAGGAATTTCCATGGACGCCCAATCGCAGTGGACGGGGCTGGACGCCCAGCGCCTGGAGCGCATCGGCGACCATCTCGAGCGGAATTACATCGCACCCGGCAAGATCGTGGGCTGCCAGGTGACGGTCGCCCGACACGGGCACATCGCCTACGCCAAGTCGTTCGGCCAGATGGACCGCGAGCGGGCCAAGCCGATGACCGACGACACCATCTTCCGCATCTATTCGATGACCAAGCCGATCACCTCGGTCGCGCTGATGACCCTGTACGAGCGGGGCTACTTCCAGCTGAACGACCCGGTGAGCCGGTTCGTGCCGTCGTGGAAGAACCACCGGGTGTGGACCGGCGGCGAAGGCGACGTGATGGAGACCGAGCCCGCGCACCGGCCGGTCAGCTTCCGCGACGTGCTCTCGCACACCGCCGGCCTGACCTATGGCGGCGGCCTGCCCGGCGTCGGCATCCAGCACCCGATCGACAAGATCTACCAGGAGCTGAAGGTCCGCTCGGTCGGCGGGCGGGACACGATGCAGCAATTCATGGACAAGCTGGGCCAGGTGCCGCTGCGCTACCAGCCGGGGACGCAGTGGATGTATTCGCTGGCCACCGACGTCTGCGGGGCGCTGGTGGAGATCATCTCCGGCAAGCCGTTCGCGCGGTATCTGGAGGAGGAGATCTTCCAGCCGCTGGGGATGAAGGACACCGCCTTCCAGGTGGCGCCGGACAAGGTCGGCCGCTTCGCCGCCAACTACCAGCGCGGGGCGGACAAGAGCCTGAAGCTGATCGACGATCCGGCGGACAGCGCCTTCACCAAGGAGCCGGGCTTCAAGTCGGGCGGCGGCGGGCTAACCGGCACATCGGCCGACTACATGCGCTTCTGCGAGATGCTGCGGCGCGGCGGCGAGCTGGACGGCGCGCGGATCCTGGGCCCGCGCACCATCGAGCTGATGCATATGAACCACCTGCCGGGCGGCAAGGACCTGACGCAGCTGGCGCTCGGCACCTTCTCCGAGACGGCGAACGAGGGCGTGGGCTTCGGCCTCGGCTTCGCCTCGACCATGACCCAGGTGCAGACCGGAACCCTGGGCGCCGGCGACTACTACTGGGGCGGGGCGGCCTCGACGATCTTCTGGGTGGACCCGAAGGAGGACCTGACGGTGGTCTTCATGACCCAGCTGATGCCGTCGGGCACCTTCAACTTCCGCGGCCAGCTGAAGAGCATCATCTACTCGAGCATCATCGACTGAAGCCCTCTCCCCGCCTCGCGTAGCTGGCGATTGCTGACATGCCGTGTCAGCAGGACTCGGCTAATCCCGTCGCATGCTCGCCCATCTGCTCTCGCTCGCCTCGCTGTTCGTGGTGAGCCTGGTGACGTGCCTGATTCCCGGGCCGAACAATTTCATGCTGATGCGGCTGGGCATGCGGCGGGGCCGAGGCGCGGCGCTGGCGGCAGGCGTGGGAACGACCCTGTCGTGCATGGTCTGGTGCGCCGCCGCGGCGCTCGGCCTGGCGGCGGTGCTGGCCGCCGCGCCCTGGCTCTACAGGGTGCTGAAGGTGGGCGGCGGCCTCTACCTCGTCTGGTTCGCGTGGTCGCTTTGGCGCTCGGAGCCGGTGTCGGCGGAGGGGGGGCCGGCCCCGCCGAAGCGGAGCTGGGCCGGCGACGTGTGGCAGGGCTTCGCGGTCAACATGACCAACCCGAAGTCGGTGCTGTTCTTCGCCTCGATCTTTTCGGCCTATGTGGGCCCGAACACGCCACCCTGGATGCACCTGGCGGCCGTGGCGATCGTCTGCCTCGTCTGCTTCGGCTGGCAGGTGGCGATGGCCTTCCTGTTCTCGGCCAAGCCGGCGGTCGCGGCCTACGGACGGGCGCAGCGGCCGCTGGACATCGCAGCCGCGCTGCTGATGGCGGCGTTCGGGGTCTCGCTGATCGCGCTGGAATGAGCGGGCCGGGAGCCCTAAAAGCCCCTTCATGCCGATGAGCCAGACCGACCTGGAAGCCGCGCTCCGCGAAGGCTTCCCCGACGCCCAGATCGAGGTGCAGGACCTCGCCGGCGACGGCGACCACTACCGCGCCCGCATCGTCTCGCCCGCCTTCAAGGGCCTGCCCAGGGTGCGCCAGCACCAGCTGGTCTACGCCGCCCTGAAGGGCAAGGTGGGCGGCGAGCTGCACGCGCTGGCGCTGGAAACCTCGCCGCCTGCCTGACGCGCGCGGGCGTGCCGCGGTTGACCTGAGGGGCCGCGCTCCCTAGCTCTTGGTTCGATTTATTGCGCCGAAAGGGCGAGCCTTCCGATGACCGACGCCGCCACCGCCAACCCTGCCCACGACTTCATCGCCAAGACCCTGGCCGACCACCAGGTGGTGCTGTTCATGAAGGGCGTGCCCGAGCAGCCCCGCTGCGGCTTTTCGGCAGTCGTCGTGCAGATCCTCGATCACCTGGGCGTGGACTTCGTGGGCGTCGACGTCCTGCAGGACGAGGAACTGCGCCAGGGCATCAAGAGCTTCACCGACTGGCCGACGATCCCGCAGCTCTACGTCAAGGGCGAGTTCGTGGGCGGCGCCGACATCGTCCGCGAGATGTTCTCCAACGGCGAGCTAAAGACTCTCCTCCAGGAGCAGGGCGTGCTGGCGGCGTGAGCCGCGCCTTCGAGCCGCCCCAAGGGCGACAGGTCTTCACCCGGACCTTCTCGCCCCTTCCCTCCGACATCGACGAGAACGGCCACGTCAACAACGTGGTCTATCTGGGCTGGGCGCAGGACCTCGCCATCGCGCACTGGCGCAGCCAGGCGCCGGCGCAGGACCAGGACGCCTTCGCCTGGATCGCGCTGCGCCACGAGGTGGACTACCGCCGTCCCCTGCTGCCCGACGAGACGGCGACCGCGCGTACGTGGGTCGCCGACCGGGCGGACGGGCCGAGGTTCGAGCGCTTCGTGAGGATCGACGGGCCGGACGGGGCGATGTGCGCCCAGGTTCGCACGGTGTGGGTGCTGATCGAGAAGGCGAGCGGCCGGCCCAGGCGCGTGCCCGATCCCGTGGTCGCCATGTTCGCCTGAGGCGATTTTGGTGAACCAATCCGGGCGTGCGGGGATTGCAGGGCGGGGCTTCCAGCGCTTTACCGATCACCCGTGGATTCGAACCAACTGATTTCCGACCTGCGGACCCAGCTGGCCTGGGCGCCGCCATGGGCGGCGAGCGTCGCCGTGGCAGTCCTCGCGCTGCTGATCGCGCAGCTGTTCTACGGCCTCGTCGTGCGGATGGTCCGCCGCGGACTGCACCGGCGCAAGGACACCTTCTGGCGCTCGCTCCTGATGCGCAGCCGCGGGCCGGGGCGCCTGGCGCTGATCCTGGCGACGCTGTCGTGGTCGGTGCACGCCGCGCCCTTCCCGCCGCGCGAAGCCTCGCTGATGCAGCACGGGCTGGGCATCCTGTTCATCGTGCTGGTGGGCTGGGTGCTGATGACGGCGGTGGACATCGCCTCCGCGCTGTACCTGCGGCGCTACCGGACCGACATGGTCGACAACCTGCTTGCCCGCAAGCACCTGACCCAGATCCGGATCCTGAAGCGGGCGATCACCACCCTGATCGGGCTGCTCACCGCCGCGGCGGCGCTGATGACCATCCCCTCGGTGCGCCAGCTCGGCGTGTCGCTGCTGGCGGCCGGGGGCGCGGCGGGGATCATCGTGGGCCTGGCGCTGCAGCCGGTGCTGTCCAACCTGATGGCGGGCGTGCAGATCGCGCTGACCCAGCCGATCCGCATCGACGACGCGGTGATCGTCAACGGCGAGTTCGGCCGCGTGGAGGAGATCAACTCCACCTATGTCGTGGTGCGGCTGTGGGATCTCAGGAGCATGGTCGTGCCGCTCAAGTTCTTCCTGGAACAGCCCTTCCAGAACTGGACGCGGGAGACCGCGAACCTGCTGGGCACGGTGATGCTCTACCTGGATTACACCGCCCCGGTGGACCGCATCCGCGGCAAGTTCGAGGAGCTCGTCCGCGCCTCGAAGCTGTGGGACGGCAAGGTCTGCGGGATGCAGGTGACCGACGCCAAGGACCGGGTGATCGAGGTCCGCGGCCTGCTGAGCGCCGCCGATTCCGGCAAGACCTTCGACCTGCGCTGCGAGGTGCGGGAGAAGCTCATCGCCTGGCTGCAGGCGGAGATGCCGGCGGCGCTGCCGCGCGACCGCCAGGAAAACCTCGTTGCGGCGCCGGCTGCGGCGCCGTCAGCGTCCGGGGCCGGGCCAGGCGAGAAGCGGGTTCAGTAGGAAGACCGGCGCGGTCGGCGCAAGCCCCAGCTCCGCCCAGGTGAAACTCAGGTCCGCGTAGCCCGCGGCGAACGACTTGCAGGTGTCGAGCTTCCTGCGGCCGAAGGCGATCGCCACGCCCTCGCCGCGCTTCTCGACGTAGAAGGCGAAATCCGACTTCTGGGTGCAGCCGTTGGAGCCGACACGGACGGTCAGCGCCTCGCGGGTCGCGCGGGCGAGGTAGAGCGGCTCGAGCTCGGCGAAACCCGCGGCGGGCGGCGGCGCAGGCGCCTGCGCGGGCAGGCTCGCGCAGCCGGCGAGCGCGAGGGCTGCGAAGACGAACAGGCGGCGGTGCATGGGGCGAGATGGCCACAGCCTGCGCTCAAGCAAAAGGCCCCAGATCGCTCCGGGGCCTTTCGATGTCTGGGATCCTCCGTCGCGGCTTACGACGCGTAGAACTCGACCACGAGGTTGGGCTCCATCTTCACCGGATAGGGCACCTCGGCCAGTTCCGGCGCGCGCACGAAGGTGGCGCTCATCGACTTGACGTCGACGGTCACGTAGTCGGGATGGTCGCGCTCGACCGACTGCAGGGCCTCGAGCACCAGGGCCATGTTGCGCGAACGCTCGCGCACCTGGACCACGTCGCCCGGCTTCACCCGGTAGGAGGGGATGTTCACCCGCTTGCCGTTCACCAGCACGTGGCCGTGGTTGACGAACTGGCGGGCGGCGAAGGGGGTCGGCACGAACTTGGCGCGATAGACCACCGCGTCCAGCCGGCTCTCGAGGAGCGCGATGAGGTTCTCCGAGGTGTTGCCCTTCCGGCGGGCGGCTTCCTCGTAGATCTTGCTGAACTGCTTCTCGGTGAGGTTGCCGTAGTAGCCCTTCAGCTTCTGCTTGGCGCGCAGCTGCAGGCCGAAGTCGGAGATCTTGGACTTGCGGCGCTGGCCGTGCTGGCCGGGGCCGTAGGCGCGCTGATTGATCGGAGACTTCGGGCGGCCCCAGATGTTCTCGCCCAT
>JAGWSE010000115.1 GCA_028869395.1 Alphaproteobacteria bacterium
CGGGCGCGACAGGCAGGGCCACGGGACGAACTCCTTCGTCCGCGAAGCTAGGCCGACGCTGTTAAGGATCGATTTCCAATAATTAGCGGCGGGGTTGAGCAGGCCCCTTGGGCGCGTACTGCGCGTAGAGCGCGGCCGCCTCGCCGGCGAGCAAGCCGAGATCGACGGCGATCCCCGCGGCGCGGAGCCTCGCCAGGCCGCGGGCCGCGGCCAGACGCGAGGCGTCGGGGCAGGCGATCACCACCCGGGCCACGCCCGAGGCCGCCAGCCGCGCGCCGCAGGAGGCCGCGCCGGAAGATCGCTCGCCGCAGGGCTCCAGCGTCACATAGACCGTCGCGCCGCGCGCCCGCCCGCCCGCCTGTCCGAGCGCCACCTCCTCCGCATGCGGCCGTCCGCCTTCGCCCGTCCAGCCCTCGCCGACCACCTGGCCGTCGCTGACGACGACGCATCCGACAGCCGGGTTCTCGCCCGTTCGCCCGAGGTTCTTGAGGGCCAGCGCGATCGCCCGGCGCATGTGGGAGCTGTCGTCGCCCATAGGGACCAGCATGCGGCTTCGCCCGCCGGAGACGGGGCTAGGCCACCTCTGGCAGCGCCTGGGCGCGCGCCTCGTCGAGGTAGCGGGCGGCGGTGGGGCGCAAGCCGTCATCCAGTTCGACCACCAGCGGATTCCCGGTCGGGATCTCGACGGCGACGATCTTGTCGTCGGGGACGCGGAACAGGAGCTTCACGATCGCGCGGATCGAATTGCCGTGAGCGGCGACCAGCAGGGTCTCGCCCCTGGAGGCGTGGGGCGCCATCTCTCCGTCCCAGTAGGGCTGGACGCGATCGAGCGTCGTCTTCAGGCTTTCGGTCCGCGGCAGCTTGGCGCCTTGGTAGCGGCGGTCCTTCGAGAAGTCGTACTCGCTGTCTTCCGCGAGCGGCGGCGGCGGGACGTCGTAGGAACGACGCCAGATCCTCACCTGCTCGGCGCCGTGCTTTTCCGCGGTCTCGGTCTTGTTGAGGCCGGTGAGGCCCCCGTAGTGCCGTTCGTTGAGCCGCCAGTCCTTGACCTCGGGAACGAAGGTCTGACCGGCGGCGTGGAGCGCCAGCCAAGAGGTGCGGATGGCCCGCGTCAGCACCGAGGTGTAGCAGCGGTCGATGGCGAGCCCCGCGGCCTTGATCAACTGGCCGCCCTTGGTCGCCTCGGCCTCGCCCCGAGATGTCAGGTCCACGTCCACCCAGCCGGTGAAGCGGTCGGCGAGGTTCCACTGGCTCTGGCCGTGACGGAGCAGGATGAGCTTTGGCAAGGGCGCGCCTTTCTAGGGATTGCGCCATGCGGCTAGGGCCTGAGGGGGTTGGCCGTCAAGCGCGCGGGCCGCATTGGCTGTGACGCCGCGGAGCGGCTATAGACTGCGCCGAATGCTCGATCGCCTATACCTGCCGCTGCTGGCGCTCGCCACCGCCGCCGTCATCGCCCTCGCGATGGTCTGGCCGCAGGGCCTTGGCGCGCGCTCGCCGGCGCCCTTCGGCCACACGCCGGTGCAACAGACTCCCGCCATGAAGACCGCCATGGAGCGCGAGACCGAGGCCTCGCAGCAGCGCATCAAACGGGCGCAGGACGCCGTGCGCAACCTGCAGAGCCAGGCGATCTCGCGCACCCCATGAGCCTCTTCGACGCTATCGCGGTGGGGCGCCGCGTGCTGAAGACCGAAGGCGAGGCGCTGGCCCAGCAGGCCCGGGCGCTGGACGAGTCCTTCGCGCTGGCGGTCGACCACCTGTTCGCGGCGAAAGGGCGGATCGTCTGCACGGGGATGGGCAAGTCGGGCCATGTGGCGCGCAAGATCGCCGCCACCTTCGCCTCCACCGGCAGCCAGGCCTTCTTCGTCCACCCCGCGGAGGCGAGCCACGGCGACCTGGGGATGATCGGCGAGGACGACGTGGTCCTGGCGCTCTCCAAGTCGGGCGAGGTGCGCGAAATGGCCGACGTGCTGGCCTACGCGACGCGCTTCAAGATCCCGCTGATCGCGATCACCGCCCAACCGGAGAGCGCCCTGGGCCGGGCCGCCGACGTGGTGCTGAAGCTGGCCGACGCCACGGAGGCGACCTCCGAGGTCAGCGCGCCCACCACCTCGACGACCCTGCAGATCGCGCTGGGCGATGCGCTGGCCGTGGCGCTGCTGGAGCGGCGCGGGTTTCGGCCGCAGGATTTCCACATCTTCCACCCGGGCGGGAAACTGGGGGCGATGCTGCGGACCGTCCGCGACCTGATGCACGCCGGCGACGAGCTGCCCCTGGTGAACGCGCAGACCCCGATGAAGGACGCGCTGCTGGTGATGACCCAGAAGCGCTGGGGCATCGTCGGCGTGGTCGATCAGACCGGGCGGCTGCAAGGGGCGATCACCGACGGCGACCTGCGCCGCCACATCGACGGCCTGATGGAGCACGCCGCGGGCCAGGTGATGACGCCGGGGCCGAAGAAGACCGTGCCGCCGGACATGCTGGCCTCCGAGGCCCTGGCCCTGATGAGCGATCCGCCGCCCTCGGTCACGGTGCTGTTCGTGGTCCGGGACGGAAGGCCCGTGGGCATCCTGCACGTGCACGACCTGCTGCGGGCCGGCGTGATGTGACGTCCGGGATGCCCTCCCGAGGGCGCATCCCGAGAAAACCAACCTCGGCGATTGTGCGTTGCAATGGCCTTGGGGCGTTCACGAGACTAAAGACACCGCCCGAGCGTTC